>CAZLJI010000039.1:7907-12002 GCA_964559565.1 uncultured Ignavibacteriaceae bacterium
TACTCCTGAATCGATAAGAAATTTTTCTGAACGAGTTGGTATGGCGAAACGTGAAAATACAATTGATGTGTCTTTGCTTGAATTCAGTGTTCGGGAAGATTTGAATCTGAAAGCAAAGCGCGTCATGGCGGTTCTAAATCCATTGAAGATTGTAATCACAAATTATCCCGATAACCAAACTGAAGAGCTTGAGGCAGTAAATAATCCTGAAGATCCATCTATGGGAACAAGAACTCTTCCTTTCTCAAAAGAAATTTTTATTGAGAAAGATGATTTTAGAGAAGTTCCACCTCCAAAATTTCATCGTTTATCTCCCGGCAAGGAAGTACGGCTTCGATATGCATATATAATAACCTGTGATGAAGTTATTAAAGATAAAAATTCTGGTGAGGTAATAGAATTAAGATGCTCATACTTCCCTGATACAAAATCTGGTTCAGGCACAAGTTCAAAAAAAGCAAAAGGAACAATTCACTGGGTTTCTGCACAACATGCTTATGAAGCTGAAGTCAAGCTTTATGATCGGTTATTTTCTGTTGAAGATCCGGAAGGTGAAGAAGGAAAAGATTTTACTGAATTTCTAAATCCGAATTCGCTTGAAATATTAAACAACTGTAAACTTGAGCCTTCTTTGAAAAATGCTTTGGCTGGTGAAAAATTTCAATTTGAAAGAGTAGGTTATTTTTGTACTGATACAAAGTACAGTAAGGAAAATTCTCCGGTATTTAATCGTACAGTTACGCTTAGAGATTCTTGGGCTAAAATTGAACAGGCAGGTAAGTAAAAAGAAGAATCAATCAACTCCTTTTTATGGAGTCACTCCCAAATGAATTTATGTATTCATTCTTGAAATTATTATTAACAGCGACCTACGAATTTATAAAGATTCAACATTTTCAAAAGATTATTTATTTCCTCTCTATCAAACGGATTAGGTATTTTACTGATGTCTCTGTACTCTTTAATTATTCCTGTCAGTTTTCCTAATCCATCAACCATTCTCTGAATTACGTTTCCATTGTCCTCTATGTCGTAGTAGCCTTCTTTACCGATAAAGGTTTTCATTCATCCCCCTCTGTTAAAATTTATAATTGCATAAATTCATCATAATCATCCAGCTCAAGTTCATTCATACTAATATCTCCGTAGCCGTTGTTATCTATGATTTCATAAATTTTTTCATTGTCAATACAATCAGGATCCAAACAAGGTTCATCCTCTGAAAGCATTGGTAATTCTTCATCATTGAAAAAAGAATCAAAAATTTGTTTTTGCTGTAAATGTTTGTTCATTAAAAGTACCTCCTTATTGAAAAAAATATTTGATTATTAAAGCCCAACTTTGATGCCAGATGTGTCGTGCCGACATTTTTGTACTTGTGTCAGGAAAAAGTAAATATTCATTGAATTTTTCAGCAATATTTATTTAATATCCATGTCTAAGAAATAGAATCAGGAAAAAAAGGAGGCATTCTTCCAGAATAAATTACGGACTGAAACTTTTGACACTACCGGACGACGACAACAATTGCAATTGGATTGCCATATTAGGATGAAGTTTTTTAACTTTGCCAAGTTCCTTTATAATAATTGAATGCGGCTTGTTTGCCGAAGTGGCGGAATTGGTAGACGCGCTGGACTCAAAATCCAGTATGGCTCACCCCATGTGCCGGTTCGAGTCCGGCCTTCGGTACTGGATTATTTATACCCTCTTGAGGAGGGTATTGTTTTATTTGAACTAAATGAAAATTAATTACAAAAAAATATTTGGAATCCTAATTGGCAGTTTCGTTTTGGGATTAATTGTGAATTATTTTAATCCTGAAGGAATTCCACTAATCAGGGAAACGGTAGAACTTAAGTGGGCACCAGATTCTCTGTTTCTTGATCTTAACGAAAGTAATACTTCCCCACTCAAGGATTCATTATCGTCAGACATTTCCAGGATAGATAAACAAAAGAAAATTGAAGATGAGAAACCAGGAGTTCTAATTAAGGAAGAAACAGAACAACTCCCTGCAGAAACAAAGAGGACAAAAGAAGAAATAAAGGAAGCCATCGCATTCACAGAACCAAAAGCTATTACACTTGAGCAAGCTTACACTCTTTTTAATAAAGACGTAAAATTTGTTGATTCGAGAGATGAGACTGATTATCTGGCTGGGCACATCACAAATTCAATTAATATTCCTTTCGACGACTTTGACAATCATAAACAAAAACTTGAATTTTTGTCAAAAGAGAAACCGATGGTAATTTATTGTGCAGGAACTGATTGTGATTTGAGTATTCTACTTGGAAATTTGCTATTTGAACAAGGTTATAAACAAGTATATGTTTTCTTTGGTGGATGGCTCGAATGGGTGAATGCTAATTATCCCAGAACTAAACCAACAGATTAAAAAATGCTGAATAATATTTTAAAAAATAAATTTTTGTTATTCGCTATTCGATTTTTTTTGGGATTTATTTTCATTTTTGCCGCTGTTACAAAAGTTGCTGATCCTGTGGGATTTTCACAATCGATCTATAATTACAAATTAATGCCTGATTTTATAATAAATTTTCTTGCAATAGCCATTCCATGGATTGAATTAGTTGCTGGAATACTTTTAGTGTTCGGTATAACTGTAAAAGAAAATTCTGCAATACTAACTGGATTACTTGTAGTTTTTATTATTGCAGTAGCTATTAGTCTAGCAAGAGGCTTGGACATAGATTGCGGCTGCTTTGGTACCGTGGATGGTTCGAAAGTTGGAATTATGAAAATTCTTGAAAATACTGGTCTGCTCATTCTCGGATTGATCTTAATAAAGTTTGATTCAAGATTTATTTCTCTTGATAAGCACGAATAAAATTCAATTTCTTCCTTTTATACTTTCCATTGTATCTCTCAATACTCCCAATGATCTTTGACTGAGAATATCAATTTTTATTAGTCCCAAATCTTCGATTGAATACATATCGGGTTGAGTAACTATAAGACCCAACCCTTTGTTCTTGGCATATTCAAGTGCAACGTAATCTGTAATCTTCGTTGGAGTTATGACTATTCCGCCGGGGTGAATAGACAGATGTCTGGGAAATTTTGCAATCTGAGATGCAAGTCCAACAATTGTTTTCCACGGTTCCTGTTTAAAGTTCAAATCTTTTGATTCAGGAAATAGTTCTGAAAGATGAGGAAGGTTTGCAGCATCAGTCCAGGGAATTTTCCTGCTGTATTTTGATATCTCTTCATTTGTAAAACCAAAGGCCTTTGCAACTTCTCGAAATGCCGATCTTGCTCTAAAAGTTACAGTGGTTGAAATCATTGCAACTCTTTCGTATCCATACTTTTCAAATATGTATTTAATTATTTCATCTCTTTCTTTCCAGGAAAAATCAATATCAAAATCAGGTGGAGAACTTCTTGCCTTATTCAGAAATCTTTCAAAATATAGATTGTGTTGAATTGGATCAATCTGTGTTATCTCAAGACAAAAAGCTACTAAACTATTAGCAGCGGAACCTCTTCCGATAGTCATCATTCCCCTTCTCTTCGCCTCGTTCACGATATCCCAAACGATTAAAAAATAATTCGAAAAACCCATTTCACTGATTAAAGAGAGTTCCATATCCAGTCTTTTTCTTGCTGCATCTGAAACCTGATGAAATCTTTTTTCAAGACCTTTGAACGATTCATTCCAAAGCATTGTATCTGCAGATATATTTTCTGGAGTTGAATAAACTGGGAACTTGTATTCACCAAATTTTAAATCAACTTTACATGCTTTAGCAATCAATTCTGAATTAGCTAAGGCTTCGGGGAGTTTTTTCCATTCATTCTCAATTGCTCCCGGTTGCTTGAAGTAAAATTCCTCATCTGCTAAATCTTCAGGTTGTAAATTATCTATAGTAGTTTTTAATCTGATAGCCGTTAATGTTTTGTGAAGCAGATAATCTTTTTCATCAAGAAAATAAATGGGATTTGTAACGACAAACTTAAATCCTTTCTCCAATGCAAGTTGATACCGCTTCCTGTTGTTTCTTTTTTGATTCTTCGATACAATTAATTCTATAAATAAATTATCTCTTGGCTGAAGTGCTTTGACTAATT
>CAZLJI010000039.1:12012-12376 GCA_964559565.1 uncultured Ignavibacteriaceae bacterium
GAGAATAAAAAAACTTTCTAATTTATTTTCGAGAAGTTTATACAAAGAAAAATCATCATTTAGCTTCCTCGAAGTAATGATTTTGCATAGCTCAGAATATCCTTTATTGTTTCTTGCCAGAAGTATGACATACTCACTGGAATTTTCAGCTGAATCTACCTGACATCCTATTATTGGATTGATTTTCTTTTCGATCGCAATTTTTGAAAATTGGATTACACCATGCATCGAATTTTTATCAGTTAATGCCATAGAAGTAAGTCCGTAGTCAACAGCCCGTTGAACAAGCTTCTCAACAGAGATTGTTCCATTCAATAAAGTATTGTTCGAGTGAACGTGAAGTGGTATCATTAAATTTTAAGAA
>CAZLJI010000040.1:0-12230 GCA_964559565.1 uncultured Ignavibacteriaceae bacterium
ACACCAAGCTCAATAAACTTTTGTCTGTCGGTTATTTTTTGAATATCAGCATCGAGATTATTTTCTGCTGCGACATTTATGCAGAGCTGATAAAGATTTTCACAGTTTGAACAACCAGGACCGACAATTCTTATTGTTAACATTTTATTTCTCCTTAAATTCTTTCTTATAAAACTCATAAAAATCTCTTTTAATTTCGTCTCTTACTCTGCGATAGACCGGCATTACTTCTTCTTCTGATCCTACTGTATCTGCAGGATCATCAAAGCCGATGTGTAGATGATGTTTTACATTTCCCATAAAAACCGGACAGGTTTCTTTAGCGTTATCGCAGACAGTAATTACATAATCAAATGATTGAGAAAGATATTTATCAACATTTTCAGCGATACCTATGCTAATATCTATTCCGATCTCCTTCATTGCTTTGACAGCAAAAGGATTTACTTTTTCTGCTGGTTTGGTTCCCGCGGAGTAAACTTCAAGGTTTTCATCAAATGATTTCAGAAATCCTTCTGCCATCTGGCTACGGCAGCTATTCCCTGTACATAATATTAAAATTCTTTTTTTCATTTAGTTTTTTTCTCTTTATTGAAATATCGCTCCATATATCAATCCGCTGATTGTAGCCATAACAATAACGAGAGATACATAAACCACAGTTTTTTGTGTTCCAATTACACTCTTTATTACAAGCATATTTGGTAATGATAATGCAGGACCAGCAAGCAGCAGTGCAAGTGCAGGCCCTTTTCCCATACCGCTATTAATTAATCCCTGAAGAATTGGTATCTCTGTCAACGTTGCGAAATACATGAACGCACCAGTAACTGACGCAAAGAAATTTGAGAACAAAGAGTTACCACCAACCAGATTTGCTATCCACTCATTTGGAATAATTCCGTTATTGCCATTTTGTGAACCAAGTAGAAATCCTGCAACTAGAACTCCCGCAGCTAGTAACGGCATAATTTGTTTTGTGAATCCCCACGTCTCACCAAGCCATTGGTTTGGTTCATCTTTAGCATAAGTTAGAGCTATTGTTGTTGCAATTACTGCGACGATAAATGGAATGGTTGGACTAGCATAAAAGAAAACTGCAGATAAGATAACTGCTATTGTTCCAAGAATCACGTATAACTTTTTCACTTTTATGTTGTATATCATCGAAAGAGCAAACGCAATTCCAAATACTCCTGTTATAAACCATTTATTAGCAAACATAAAATACCAGAAACTTTCTGCTGAATCAGGTTTACCCCAGTTAACAAAAACAAGTATTGCAACAAGAATAAAGAAGTGAAGAGAGGTCTGCCACATTGGTCTTTCTTCCGAAATATCAGGCATATTCATTTGTGCATCGCTTTTTTCTTTTTCTTCTTTGCGATAAATGAATGCCATAATCAAGCCGATAATAACACTAAATGATACTGCCCCAATTACTCTTGCGATGCCAAGTTCAATTCCAAGTATTTGTGCTGTAAGAATGATTGCGAGAATGTTTATTGCAGGACCGGAATAAAGAAAAGCGATTGCAGGACCCAATCCCGCGCCACGTTTATGAATACTTGAGAACAAAGGAAGGATTGTGCACGAACAAACCGCAAGGACGGTTCCTGAAACTGATGCGACCGAATAAGCAATGCATTTCTTAGCATTAGCTCCAAAGTATTTTATCACTGCAGTCTGACTGACAAATACTGCAATTACTCCTGCAATAAAAAATGCTGGAACCAAACAAAGCAGAACATGTTCCTGCGCATACCACTTTGCGAGGTCAAATGCAGCAATAATGGCAGCACTAAAAGTTTCATTCTCAATCGGCATAAAGTAAGCGAAGAGAAGGAATCCCAGAATCCACAAAAATATTTTATATTCGTTTTTCCAGTTCATAGTATATTTATCTGCTTATTTCGATAATGTTCGAAATGATATTAACATAATCTATCTAGAGCAGACAAGGTGTCTGTCAACCTTAGTTACTTTAGTTTTATCATCGCTGATTATTTTTTGATCGGCTATCCAGAAATCCAATGTTGAGATAATTGATGAAATCCTCGGATCATCCGGTCGGGGATTAATCATATAATTCACCCACTTACCATCCTTTTCTTCAATGATAAAGCCAGTCTCTTTCAGTATGCTCAAATGCTTAGAGACTGTTGAAGTTGCAAGCTGCAGGACATCAGTGATTTCACAAACGCAAAGTGGTTTTACCTGAAGCATTTTAAGAATACGAAGTCGGTTAGAATCAGAAAGGCATTTGAACAGTTTTGTTTTTTCTTCAATCATACAAATTTCATTTCGTTAACTAACGAAATATAAATTCAAAAAAAACGGGATGCAAATTTCTCCACATCCCGATTAAATTTGCTTAATTTTTATGGCCGACGACCGTTATGCTGAAAATTCCAACACTATTTTTTTTGAACATTTCAATTTCTGAATCGCTGATATAATCTCTAAGAATTTCGTCTGGTAATTCAATCACTTTTGTTTTTTTGATTTCGATATTCTTAAATCCCATTTCTTTAATTATTCCCAGATATTCATCCTGCTGAAGTGCACCAGCAACACAGCCAGCATACATCTCCGCCGATTTTTTCAATCCTGCAGGTAACTTTCCTTTGATAACAATATCAGAAACGCAAAAATGAGCGCCAGGTTTAAGTACTCTGTAGATTTCTGAAAATGCTTTTCTTTTATCAGGAACAAGGTTCAATACGCAATTACTTACAACCACATCAGCGATATTGTTATCGAATGGCATTTGTTCGATATCACCTAAATGAAACTCAACATTTTTAAAACCAAGTTTCGTTTTGTTAAGATTTGCTTTTTCAACCATCTCATCTGTCATATCAAGACCGATTACTCTTCCTTCATCGCCAACAATTGCTGTTGCAACGAACACATCATTCCCTGCACCCGATCCAAGATCAACTACTGTGTCACCTCTTTTGATCCCCGCATATTCAGTTGGTAAACCACATCCAAGTCCCAAGTCTGCCTCTGCAACATATCCTTCGAGGTTATCATATTCATCCTTCATTACTGTGTAACCAACGATTTTACTTTCTTCACCACCGCAACATGTCGGTCCGCAGCATCCTGAACTTTTCGATGCTTTAGCTATTTCCCCGTACTTTTCTTTTACTACTTGTTTTAACTCATTTGCTGTTTCCATTTTACTTTTCCTTTCTTTCACTATTTGTTTTATCATTTGAACCGCCACAGCAAGTTGGTCCGCAGCAACTGCTTACTTTTTGTTCCTTTGCAATTTGTCTTTCTTTTTCTTTGACATTTTGCTTCACTTCATTCGATGTTTTCATTTTTTACTCCTTTATTTTTGATTTTAACAACAACCGATTTTCGAAAATAGTTTATCTAAAGCTGTTTTAGCTTTTGTAAGATTCTTATTATTTACACAGTAGCAAATCTTCGGACCATCAATTTCACCATCAATCAGTCCAACTCTCTTAAGCTCTTTAAGATGCTGAGATACAGTTGCCTGTGCAAGCGGTAGTTGGTCAACTAAACTTCCTACCATACAAGAATCCATATCATTTAGAATTTTTAATATTCTAATTCTCGCTGGATGTGACAACGCTTTGGCAACATCGGCAAGCCAAATATCTTCCTGAGTAAATTCATTCTTTTTCGATACGGCCATTAATAACTCCTTAATCGTTCATCGTAAATATACGATAGATTTTTAAAATGTCAAGACCATTTATCAAGTTATAACTCCATTGGGAAATCTTTATAAAGGCTTCTTTCTAATAAGCCTGATTTTGATTACCTTCGCAGAAAATATTTCCCATTTTTATCCAATAATCGACCTTTTTATTAAATGCCATTACCCGGTGAAATAATCCAGGCTGCGATTGGCAGCGATATTCTGAAACTTCTTATTCAGATTTGCGTTCTGCTGATAACCGCACGGATTTTTGGTGAACTTTCACAAAAACTCAGTCAACCCGCAGTTCTTGGTGAGATTCTCGCCGGGATCTTTCTTGGGCCATCTCTCCTAGGCAATTTATTTCCTTTTATTCATGGCTATATAATTCCGGTTACTGAAAATCAGATAAATCTTCTTGAAGTTATCACGTTAATCGGGGCAATGTTTTTGTTATTGATTACCGGACTTGAAACCGACCTTCAGCTTGTAAAACACCACGCAAAAAAAACTTTAGGAATTGCATTTGGTGAATTGCCCTTTTCATTAGCATGTGGTTTTGCATTTGGTTTCATCATTCCAAATTCACTACTCGTCGATCCAGATCAAAGACTGATATTTGCAGTTTTCATTGCAATTGCTATTTCACTATCTGCAATTCCTGTGATTGCTAAAGTGTTAATGGATTTAAAATTAATCAGAAGAGATATTGGGCAGATTACTCTTGCAGTAGGGATGTTTGATGATACAGTAGCCTGGATATTATTATCAATTGTGCTGGGATTAATCGGCGGGGAAGCAGTTTCTATTGGATCTGTCAGCTACTCTTTCTTTAAAGTCATCCTTTTTGTTGGCCTAAGTTTCTTTATCGGAAAGTTTATTATCAGACATCTTTTAAATTTTACACTTAACAGAATTTCATCACGGGATAAAATTCTTACATTAATAATTGTTTTCACATTTGCACTTGGGGCTGTAGTTCAGGCAATTGGTTTAGAAGCTGTTCTTGGAGCCTTTATAGCTGGTATTGTGTTCGCTCAATCACCGGCGGTGCCAAAAGATACAATTGACAAGTTAGAGAGTACAACTTTTGGAATCTTCGCACCAATATTTTTCGCTAGTGCAGGATTAAAAGTTAATGTAATCGACTTATTCAGACCTGACCTGATACTTATTGGTTTAGGTCTCATTTCAGTAGCCATACTTAGTAAATTCATCGGAGCTTATTTTGGTGCAAGAATCTTTGCAAAAACTAATCACTGGACAGCTTTAAGTTTTGGCGCAGGATTAAATGCGCGAGGAGCCATTCAAATTATTGTTGCAACTATTGGCTTGTCGTATGGAATCCTTTCTCAGGAAATATATTCACTAATTATTATCACAGCCGTTGTCACTTCTCTTATGGCACCCGTGATGCTGAGATGGACACTCAGGCATGTTAAACCAGAAGCCCAAGAAATAAAAAGACTTCAGCAGGAAGAACTTCTTAAAGATAATATTCTTGCCAGAGTTCATCGGGTTCTTCTTCCGGTTAGAAAAAGAGATATCAGTAAAGCAAGCCTTTCTAAAATGATTGAAGCAAGAATTCTTGAGAGGATCGGAAGAAAGAGTGATTTAAGTGTAACACTACTTACGATATCCAGTGAAACCGAAAAAGCTGAAAGCCAGAAATTCCTGAATGCACTTGCCAGTTTCTTCACTAAGTTTCCTGTAAATAAAAAAGTATCTGAAAGTAAAAACACTCTTGAAAGTATTCTGGATGAAGTAAAAAAAGATTACGATTTGCTGATTGTAGGTGCAACCGAAAGACAAAAAAAATCAGATATGCTGTTCAATCCAATTGTAGATAATCTCGTGAGACTTTCTCCGTGCCCAAGCATTGTGGTGCAAAGCAGTAATGTGGCTGACGACTGGCGACCCAGCAGAATTCTTGTACCAACCAACGGAAGTCTTGCATCAAAAAGAGCAGCCGAAATTGCTTTCGGAATTGCTTATCATGATCACGACCAGGTTCACATTCTTAATGTTGTTGAAAGTAAAAATAATTTTGCTTCACTTGATATTGAAGGGAGTTCCAAAGAACGAAGATTAACATTTGCTCATCAGATTGTGGACGAATTAAAAAAACTCGGTGAGTCACTTAATGTCAAAACTTTTACTGAAGTTGAAATTGGTGAAGACCCGGACAAGGTAATTTTAAAGATGTCGAGAGAAAAGAATTTCGACTTGATTATTTTAGGAACTGACATCAGACCAGGTACCGACAAGCTTTACCTCGGTCCTAGAGTTGAGCGGATTCTGAACAATTGCACCTGTCCTGTGCTTGTTGTTAATGGAGCTTAAACTTTCAGCTTATATAATGTCTCGGAAATATCTTTTCTCAAATCAATAGTAAGAACTTTTCTTTTATTATCAATCAATGCTTGCCTGTCACCCAATGCTTGTGCTCTTATCAGCGTTCCAAATGAAATCGAAGATTTATCACTGCCAGCCTCTTCAGGAATTGCAACATCATCCTGATTATCAGAAATGAATTGGATAAAAAATCCAGTACCAGAATCACCTTTATGAAGCTGACCTGTTGAATGAAGAAACCTTGGTCCGTGACCAAGAGTTGTTGCAACTTTGTATTTCTGCAATATTTTCAATCGTAATTCCTGAAGCTGCTGCCAGGTTTTTTCATCTGGTTTTAAATAAGCCTGAATTGTTACATAACTCTTACCACTTTTCAAATCAGCAAGAAAAGATGAAAGATTACTGTCATTATTTTCATTATTTAATTCAGGAAGCTTTCCTTTTTCCTGATATTCTTTCATCATTGCACGGGCTGCAATTTTAGCAGACTCAACATTAGGCTGATCGAAGGGTTTAACATCCAGAACAAAACTCGCAACAGCTGTAGCGAATTCCCATCTGAAAAACTCTGCACCAAGCTGATAAATATTTGTCATTTTAATTTCAATTAGTGGAAATCCAGCAGCTTTTATTTCACTAACCTTTTTATCGAAGAAATTATCTTCAGAAAGTTTTAGATAAGCAAAAACTCTATCATTACTATATCCTCTAACCGGAACAACTGGTTCAAGATCAACTGGAAGAATTCCTTTTCCATCTTTACCGGTGCTTTCTGCAATCAATTGTTCCAGCCAGCCGCCAAGATATTTAAGCTGCGGAGAAATAATTAAAGTGAGCTTGTCAGCTCCTTCTTTAGCAAGCGAACCAATAATACCACCAAGCTTTGCACCACTGTTCTCGGAAACTTCGGGATGTTTGCATTCAGTAATCATCTTTGAGGTTTCATCAAATAGCTTTGTGATATCAACTCCGATTATAGCTGCCGGAACAATTCCGAAAAGTGAAAGAGCAGAAAATCTTCCTCCGATATCCGGATCGTTTAAAAATATTTTTCTGAAGTTCAACTTCTTTGCTGTCTCTTCCAATCCGCTTCCCGGATCAGTAATGGCAATAAAATGCTTTGACGCTTCCTCCCTTCCAATTTTCTTTGACACACTTGTAAAAAAGTATTTCATAAAGGACATTGTTTCAACTGTGCCGCCTGATTTTGTTGAAACGATGTATAAAGTTTTACTCGGATCAAGTTTCTTTTCATATTCCAATATTGCTTCGGGATGAGTACTGTCAAGGACGTGCAAATCAAGATAGCTGTTTTTCAATCCGAATGTAAAACGAAAAACCTCAGGAGTTAAACTCGAGCCACCCATTCCCATAAGTAGTGCATCTGTAAATCCATCTTTGCGGACTTCATCAACAAATAATTTTATTTCTGCAGAAGATTCTTTTGTCACTTCAACACAATCAAGCCAGCCAAGACGATTAGATATTTCTGTTGGATCGTTTCTCCACACAGTATGATCCTTTTGCCAGATACGAGCGATAACACGCTCTCTACTGATATGATTTAATGATTTTTCGACTGCAGTTTGATATTGGCCAAATGATACGTTCATATTTATTCTGTCTTTTAATTGATATTTTTGAATAGAAGAAAGTTTCTATCACTAAACTAAACAAAAAAAGAAAATCTGTTGATGAAAAAAAATGGACTTGTAGTATTTCTTATTTCACTCTGGATATTCCTTGCCGTTATCTTTGGAATTTTTGATCTGGAAATCTCAAAAAATCTTGTAAACCAAAATTCAGGCTGGACACAATTTCTTCAGGATTATGGAATGATTCCCGGACTACTTGTAATTCTCAGCGGCGTTTACATTTATTATTCTTTCATCAAGACAAAATCATATGTCTGGTCATACATTCAGAAGGTAGTATTCTTTTTAGTAAGCAGCGGATTGATATTCCACTTGTTAGTGCAACTTCTTGGCAGCATTGCAACAAATCATTTAATAATTTTTGTCATAATCTCATTTGCTATCAGCATAATAATTTTTATTGCTCTCCATTTAAAGAATCAGGTGCAAAGTGCTCTCGTAATCATTTATGCAAAAGTTGTTGTAGCAGTAGCGTTTTGGGGGTATGTAATCTGTATTCAGGGAGTAAAATACTTTTGGGGAAGAGTTCGCTTTAGAGAGCTTGATACTGCATTTTCACAATTCACTCCTTGGTATTTGCCGCAGGGATTTACCGGATATGATTCTTTTCCTTCCGGTCATGCAGCAATGGGCTGGGTTCTTTTAACTTTATTAATTCTTTTATCAAATAAAAAGGAATGGGTTAAAAACTTAGTATTTGTTTTAATTTTTATTTGGGGTGTTATATTAGCTTCGAGCCGAGTCGTTATCGGTGCACATTTTGCATCGGATGTTTTGTTTGGATCGTTCTTTATAATAATGACGTTTGTTATACTTCATAAAAATTTCAAGGCTCAGGCACAAGATCACTTATTCAATGTAAAATCCAATTATATCTAAAAATAATTTTCTAGATAAATAATAAAACCTATTTCGTCCCTCTGGGACTTCAATAAATTTGACCATCAGATTTTCTATATATATTAAGTCCCTAAAGGGAATATTAAAAAGTGGACATTAATAGATTTATGTCCCGTCAGGGACTAAATATTTATAGACAAAATTATTTAAGAAAATCCAAAGTCCCGTTAGGGTCGATATAGATAAAATATTTTGGACAGATAGGAGCTTTTAGGAATGTTTATGATTTAAAAATTAGCCGTAGGTTAATCTATTCAAATAGACTGCGACTTATTTTTGATTATTCCAGTACTCGCGGTACTTTTTCTGTGTTATTAACCCGATTGGCCTTTGATAAATTCCACCGTCTACAAATCCATCATAAACTCTTACTGCAATTATATTTTCTTTTCCCGGAATAAGAACGTTATCTGGAATATAATATCCGCGGATCTCCTCCCATTCATTATTCTGGTTAAAGTATTCTGGCAGCTGATCATTAATCCAAGCACCAACAGAACCTACGAGTGTTCCATTAACATAAGTCTGATCAATATCATCAATCTTTCCTAGCATCAGAACCATCTTTTGATTTGCATATTCTGCAGGTAAAGTAAATTTCTTTCTGTACCATGCAAACCCATCATAGTTTTGATAGCCCTGAATTTCCCAATATGCTGGGACATAAATATGCTTCCAAGTCGTATCATCATAAGCGGTGTCTTTCCAATTGCTTTCATCGCCAGTATGAAACTTCCAGGTCCCTGAAAGATCTATATCAAGATCCAGAAGAGAAATATGACGTGAGTCTAGTGAGATAGGTGTAAATCCAATCACTCCACCAGTAATTCCACCGCCAAGCTGAGCATCATAAACACGGATGGCAATAGTGTTTTTACCTGCCTTTAATAATTCTTTTGGAATTGAATATTCGCGGTGAGCAGCATATGAAGTAACAAATTGCGGTGGAAAACCTCCTGACATTCCAACCAGTTTCCCATTCACAAACGTCTGATCAACATCATCAATAAATCCAACATTGAGAATAAAATTTTCATCAACTAAATCTTTCGGGACATCAAATGTTTTTCTGTACCAGGCATATCCATTGTACCCGTGGAATCCCTGATCCTCCCACATTGCTGGCACTTTTATTTTTTCCCAATCATTATCTTTAAAATCAGGTAAAGCCCAGGCAGTATCATCACCTATTGAAAATCTCCAGTTGCCTTCAAGATCAATGTATGCACTTTCAACATGAATGAACATCTTCTCAGTAAGTTTAAAGTTACTCGAATCCCCTGTTGCTTGTTGATTGTTATCATACTTGCACCCGGACAAAGCCATTAAAAGAATCCCAAGACAAACAGATATTTTCATCATCTTTTATACATCATTAATTTCATTATAACAAAGATTTTAATTTCATCTGAAAAATACTACTCATTAACATATACTGTACTTGCAGCATCATTAACCAGATATTCGTTATAGATCTGAGTAGCCATTCTTCTTACTTTAGCATCTTTATCGTTCAGTGAAAGATCTTTCACTTCGAGCAATCCTTCTTCACTGCCTAATTCATACAGAACCAGCGATATTAAAATTCTGGTGCTAGAATCTTTTTCCTCTTTAAGCTGAGCTATGAGTGCATCTTCTGCTTCAACTATTTTATAATAACCAGCAAAGTATATTGAATTTCTTCTTACTCCGTCATTTTCTGAATGAATACCAGCTATAAGGTTTTCTAATGCATACTTATGAGCAGTGATATCTTTTATAGAATTTGACTGCGTATACCCCGAGCCTGTTAAAACTGCTGCCAGAAGAACTGCGGTTAAGAATCTTGTTGTTTTCATTTTATTTTCTCCTTTAATGATGGTTTTTGTTTCAGTTAATTTCCACTAGAAAACTAGCTTTTTGAAGTGCAACAGGGGTCATGAGCAAGTAAGGAATTGTAAAAAGTTGTCATGGTAGGTGGGACTTTCTGATTTCCATCGTTTGACCGTTTACTTTATAATCTCTCGAATGATGGCTAAGTTGATACTGTAAATTTGAAATAACCCTGAATTGGTTTCTAATTAGATAAAATCATTACAGATCTCCCACAATGGATATAGTTGGAAATAAAGACCTAATAGAAACGCTTTCATATCTCACAATAATTATTAGTGCCTTAACTGGTACTATTCTTTATTTATTCAAACAGTATAAAAAATATCAAAAATATCTTGATTCGGTTTTCACTGGTCATTGGGTAAATGAAGGGCGTATAGATATCATAAATGAAAATACACATAGTGTCGACCTTTCGATAGAATCTAAAGACAGAAGTATCATAGGTGAGGCTGGATTTTTTAAATTTGATAATTCTTCAGAAATACGTTCGATTGGTGTAAGTGGGAAAAGACGATTTAAAAGATGCCGTTTAGAATTTAAACATTATAGACAAGGTAATGTAACAATATATGCTTGTGTAAAAATAGTTCTGAAGAAAGATCAATTGATATGGAAATTGAAAAAAGGGACGGCAGATTTTTTTCCAGAAAAAACAATACTTTGGTTAAGTTAATAATATCTTTTCTACATCCATTTTTACTAACTCACCAACTTATACCCAATCCCGTGAACAGTTAAAATTATCTGCGGGTGGTTGGGATCTTTTTCAATCCTGTTTCTCAACTTCACAATAAAATTATCAACTGTTCGTGTTGCAGGATTTTCATCATATCCCCAGATGTTGTTAAGAAGCTCATCCCGGCTTACAGTCTGGTTTCTTTTCTTCCAGAGATAATGAAGTATCTCAAATTCTTTGTGGGACATCTGCACAGGTATTCCATCATCGAATGCCTGGTAACCTGTAAAATGAACTGTCAGCTTTCCAATAACAACTTCAGAAGAATTTGTGCTAATCGAAGCTTCACCACGTCGTAAAACTGCTTTTACTCTTGCAAGAAGCTCTCTCAGACTAAAAGGTTTTGTTACGTAATCATCAGCACCCAATTCAAGTCCGAGAACTTTGTCTATTTCCTCACCTTTTGCCGTGAGAAGAATAACAGGTGTCTGCTCACCTTCTTTACGGATTGTCTTGCAAACTTCAAATCCAGACATTTTCGGCATCATCACGTCAAGAATGATAAGGTTGTAGTGGTTTTCCCGGATCATTTTCAATCCTTTTTCACCATCTTCAGCGATACTTACTTCGTAACCTTCAAATTCAAGGTTATCGCGTAAACCCATCCGCATATTTGGTTCGTCTTCGACGATAAGAATCTTGGTCATAGTTTATCTCAAAAAAAATGTTTAATACTTTAAATAATGTTAACTGTCATTCCTGCGAAAGCAGGAATCCAAATGTTAACGATCAGACAAAGTAAATAATGGATTCCCACTTTCGTGGGAACGACAACAATAAAATAATTAACCCTTGCTCAACGGAAAGATCAACCTAAACTTACTTCCTTTATTAACTTCACTGGTTAACTCAATCTTTCCATTATGAGCATCTACAATATGCTTAACAATGCTTAAACCTATTCCGGAGCCTTTCACGTTATGCACATTTCCCGAACTTACTCTGAAAAATTTTTCAAATACTTTTTTCTGATCTTTTTCGGGAATACCAATTCCTTTGTCTTCGACTTCAACAAAAGCGAAATTGT
>CAZLJI010000041.1:0-6274 GCA_964559565.1 uncultured Ignavibacteriaceae bacterium
CTTCCAAAGAAGAGCATTATTAATAGAAGAACTAATGCGTGAATGATTCCCGCGACAGGAGTTCGTCCACCATTCTTAATATTTGTTGCCGTTCTGGCAATAGCACCTGTTGCGGGTATTCCTCCGAACAATGGAGTAACAATATTTGCAGCACCCTGTGCGATCAGCTCCATATTGGAACGATGCCTTCCGCCAATCATACCATCAGCAACAACAGCGGACAGCAGAGATTCAATTGCTGCGAGGATTGCAATTGTCGTCGCCGGGCTGATCAGACTTCTTATAACTTCAAAATCGAAATCAGGAAGAGTCGGCAAAGGAAGAGAAGATGGAATTTCACCAAAGCGGCTTCCTATTGTTTCGACAGGAAGATGAAAAATTTGAACCAGAACTGTAACCGCGATAATCGCAACAATGGATCCGGGAATTCGGTGTGTGAATCTCGGAAAAAATATTATAATAATTAATGAAACTGCACCTATGAGAAAGGCCCAATAATTTAGAGAGAAAAAATTTTGTGAATAGACAACTAATTTCTCAAAAAATTCAGATGGAACCGTATCGATATTTAACCCGAAAAAATCTTTAATCTGGGATAGAAAAATTATCAGTGCGATACCACTTGTAAAACCCACTATTACCGGATGAGGAATAAATTTTATGATTGATCCAAATCGAGCAAAACCCATTATCACAAGGATAATCCCAGCCATCAACGTTGCGAGAATTAATCCATTTGTACCGTATTGCTGAACAATTCCGTAAACAATAATTATAAAAGCACCGGTGGGTCCGCCGATTTGAACTCTGCTTCCTCCAAGAAATGAAATTAAAAAACCAGCAATAATTGCTGTTATTAATCCTTTTTCCGGGGTTACACCAGAAGCAATAGCAAAAGCGATTGCGAGTGGAAGAGCAACTATTCCTACAATAACTCCGGCTGTTAAATCTGATGTGAATTGTTTTCTTGAGTAATCTTTAAGAGTGGTGAAGAGTTTTGGAAGTAACAATTTTAGTTTTAATCAACCTAAGAAATAATATGAAAAAATTTCCGCAAAGTTAAGATGAATTTTCTCATTCATCAAAAACAATATCGCGGGATAAATCAAAAAGCTCCCAATGATTTTAAAACAACAGCAGTTGTTTTCCAGAATATATAAAAATCTAGGGAAAAGTTCTTTTTGTTCACGTATATAACGTCATAATCAATTGTTTCCTGAAAAGTCAGTAATCCCCTACCATTTATCTGCGCCAGGCCTGTGATTCCGGGTTTAACCGAAAATTTATCCATCTGCCAAGGCAGATAATATTTAATCATTTCAGGAATTTCTGGTCTCGGCCCAATAAAATTCATATCCCCCTTTACAACATTGATCAGGTTTGGTAATTCATCAAGACTTGTCTTCCTAAGATAACGACCAGCTTTTGTAACTCGTGGATCATTCTCAATTTTGAATTTCATATTTTTTATTTCACCGTCAGAAAATTCATATTTGTAAAGTTCCGGGTACTTTTTATCAGCATCTTCCCACATAGTTCTGAATTTATAAAAAGTAAACTCCTTTCTATTTTGACCTACTCTTGGCTGAGAAAAAATAATTTTACCTGTTGAATCGAATTTAATCCATATTGCAATCAACACGATCAGTGGAGAGTATAGAAGAAGAAAAAGTATTCCAAGAAACCTGTTAACAAATATAGACAGCATATTATAATTAGTTTATGAAATTGTTTTAAATTAGCTTTTTGATCTGCATTGCATATTCGTTTATCATTCTGTTTGTGGTGAAAGTTCTGCTTCGTTCCTTAGCAAGCCGGGAGTATTTTGCAAATAGCTCTTTATTTTCAAACAATGTCTGGAGTGCTTCCTTCATTTTAATATGATCATTCATCGGTACAAGAAATCCATATTTATCATCATCCAGAATTTCCTTTGGCCCAAAGGGTGTATCAGTGCAAACAACAGGAAGCCCGAATGACATAGCCTCGATAAGAGCATAGGGAAAACCTTCTCTTCTGGTGGATAGAACAAAAATATCCGACTTAAGAAAAACACCATCAAGTTCTTTTTGCCAACCTAAAAATTCAACATTACTTTCAATATTTAATTCTTTGACGATATCTTGTAATTCCTTTTTTAACGGACCATCACCAACAAGAAGCAACTGAGCATTTTTTATTTCTTTAACCAGAAGTTCAAATGCTTTTAATAAAGTAAAATGGTCTTTTTGTTTATCGAGCCTGGCAACTGTAAGGATAGTATTGTTGGTGTTTTGTTGCATACTACCAGAAGAATTCTTTATCTCCAATCCATTAAAGATTGTCACTATATCTTTCTTCAATTTAAAATCAGATTGAATGCTGTGCGAAAGTTCTCTTGATACACAAATATTTGTATCAGTTCTATTGTAAAAGAAGCTAATTGCTCTCTTTAAAATGGACTTTAGAATTTTAGTAGATTTTTGATTCAAATTCCCACCTAGGTCAGAATGTGTCGTAAAGATTGTCTTATATCTTTTCCTGAAGATAATCTTATTTAGACCAATATGAATATTACAATTAACATCGACTCCAAGAATAATATCTGGTTTCTCTTTGCTAATAATATTCCTTATCCAAAAAAATTCCTGTACGAAGACACTTAAGTTCTTATAAGAAAGGGAATATCTCTCAAGAGAATAATCCCTCATTTTCATGTAATTAAAATCATCATCCGATTGCTTCATATAGACAGGCCTTTCTAATGCAGCCACGGAAAATTTGACCTCATCGCCGAAAACATTTTTCATTTTAAGAAGGTTAGATAAATACGTTCCCGTTCCCCCATCAATAGTTTTGGCCAATATCAATAATTTTTTCAAGACACTTTGCTAAAATTTTTTATGAAAATCGTAAAAACGATTTCATTAATTTCTAATGAATAATACATTAAGTTACAAAATCAATAGCTACACTGTCTATTTCTTTTTTGCTAATAATAAGATAGATAAATAATCCATTTTGTTTTTATCGTCACGGAAGTATTTATTCAGATATTTCGGTGGTATCTTCTTTTTTTTATCAATAATGGAAAGCGGAAATATTTTGATATCATACCAACCATATTCTTTAAATAATTCATAATAAGTATAAGGTCTAATTCTATTCGGTGTTGATTTGGTGGAAAGCAATTTATAAATGAAGACACAGTATCTGTAAATATTATTTGGATCCATTTCCCGGATCCATCTGCTATGAGTCTGCAAATCTATCTCGGCAATTATAATTGCATTGGATTTACACACGATACTTAGCTGTTTTATAGTATTTTCAATGTTTACAAAATGTTCAAAAGCAGCTTGGCTAAATACAATGTCGATACTTTCAGATTTAAAATAGGAGACTAAATTAAAATCACGATCTACAATATAATTGATATCTAAAGTACGATCATCGCAAAATTTCTCCAATTCGTTTTCTAGATAGTTGATAGACTTTATTCCTTCAGATTTTTGTAATCTTTTAATGAATATTTTATAAAATTCGAGAGGCACATTTTTCACAAGATTGTAAATATCAAATGAATTGTATTTAAGAGCTCCTTTATAGAGAATATAAAAACCCGCTCCCAAATTTGAACCCGGACCTAATTCAAGCACATTCTTATTCAGAAGATAATGATTATTGGATGTATAGTTGTTGAGATGTGAAATCCATTGATCGACAATTCTTATATTGTACTCAAAATGTTTTTCGTAATCTGTTATATTAGAAAAGTTAGACTTAGGAAAACCCCAAAACAAATATTTAATTTTTACAATTATTAAAACTGCTATTCCAACTAAGTAAAAAAACATATTTCCTATAAATATTTTAAACTTTATACTCATCTATGCAGTTAAATTTCTACTATCTTATTTATGAGCTACTACAATCGAAATAAAAAGCAAATAAGGGTGTAAATGCAGCTCTTCCAAATAGTAAATTTTCTCATAATTCCTTAAGAGGAAATTAGTGAATTACAAAAAGGAATTTGATTTCTATGCATTAAAAAACAAAACTAATAAATAAGTCAGTTATAGAAGTCTTATAGAGTTCGTAATCAAGTTAGTTATAAATTTTAATTTAATAAATAAAGAAAACAAAAATTGATCCTTTTTCAGTAAGTTCACACAAACAAAAAAGGGAATTATACTCTATGAAAACTTATATTATAATTTTATTGATCGCGGTTTTGTTAGCCGGATGCAGCAGCTCAAATAAAATTTCAAACAGCTGGAAAAATCCTGAAGTAACAATGGAATCAGCGAAGTTTCAGACGGTTGCAGTATTTGCGATGGTAAAAAATCCTGATATGCGGATGGATGTTGAAGAAGCTTTAGCCAGCCAGATGCCCAACACTATTGCTGTTCCTTCTTATAAAATGATCACGAACGAAGAGCTTGCTGACCTTAATACAGTAAAGCAAAAGTTGAATGAAAGAGGAATGCAAGGGGCAGTGATGCTTAGAGTGAAAAAGATTGATGAAAGGACTTCTTACTATTCTTCGGGTATGTATCCTTCGGCTTATTACAGCTTTGGCGGGTATTATAACTATGCATGGAATTATATGTATGATCCTTATATGTATTCGAGCACGAATGTTTATGTTGATCTTGAAATACTGATTTATTCAATTAAGGATGATAAGATTGTTTGGTACGGAGAGAGCACTTCGGTAAATCCGGAAGAAATTCAGCAAACAATTTCTGAGCTGGCAGTATCTGTTAAGAATCAGCTGGTTGAAGATGGATTACTTGATCCAGCAAGGTGATTAATAATTTTGCAAGACAAGCCATAAGAAAATACAAGGCCGTTTCATTCTTATTTCTTGTTGTAAAAACTAACACCATCGTGTTTTAGTTTTTCAATCCACATTTCTTCCAGAGTTTTCAATTCTTTATCAATTTCCTGTTCCGTTTCATCTTTGATTTCAAGCTTATCCAACACCTTTACTTCAAAATTTTTATCACCAAGTCTTTTATAGTCCTCAATTAATCCGTCGAACGGAAAGCTTCCCATCTTTAGCGTAAAGTCAAATCGTCTTAAAACCGAAGGAAGATCTTTACTTGTACCTATAAACATTTTGTTATCAGCAATGTTATGAACCGCAAAAATTCCAGCTGGCTGTTTTTGCAATTTGTAATCTTTGATTATCTGCTTTTTATTAATCATATTATTCTCGGTTTTTATCAATCCAGTAAGCCCAAATGACGATCAGCCACTGAGCATTTCCAACAATCCCTATTGCTTCTGGTGACTCGGGTGGTGGACCAATAAGATTACTGATATAAATCGCCGCTAAAAAAATTACTAATCCTAAAAGGGAATAATTCCCTGTTTTGTTTTTCGCTTTAGTTGATTTTAAATACAGATATAAACCAATAGTGAAAACTAGTCCTTCAACAATCAGAGTTGCAGCAAAACTATTCCACAAACCGAGCCCAATTTTTAATCCTTCTCCTGGTAGGACTGGTAAATCTGGAATATGAACGAGCAGATCAAGAAACCAGTGGCTGAGAACCAACAACCCAAGTATGATTGAAGTTTTATAATTTTTCTTAATGAAATAATAAATCGTTCCAATAAGTATTGCCCAGATAAAAACCCCGAGTAAACTGTGAGTGAATGGATAGTATGTAAAATCTAACGGAGTAACTGAAGACACACCCGGTTTGATTTCTACTTTTTCAATTCCGAGTAAAAGAAGAATCGGCCAGATAAGATCAATCCACTGTGCAGCCATAAAATAAGTTCCAAGTGATGCAGACTTACTGAATTTCTTTCCGGCAAATCCGGCGCCGAAATGACCAATGAACATGAATACCTTTAATAAAATTGATAATTATTAAAAGTAAATCTAATAATTTAAAATGTTTGACCTATCGGAGGATTATTTTTCGATTTATCAACAAGTTGCTATAGTGCATTATTATTTGACCCCCGATCAGATGAACATTTCTTTAATGTTGTTTATCTAAAGTAAAAAAATCACTAACTACTTTGGGGTAAAAATGAAAAGAGAGTCTGTAGCCCTCCGCATAATTTTAATCGCAGCAATAACAATTATGCTTATTATTCCCCTGCTGATGGTCCAATCGCTTATTACTGACAGGCAGAGTTACAGGCAGGAAGCTGTAAATGAGATAAGTAAAAGCTGGGCGAGTGAACAATCAATTGCCGGTCCAATTATAACGGTTTCAAAAAAAGAGGAGAAAATTGAAATGCCTGCGACTGAAGAAGAGACAATAGAAGA
>CAZLJI010000041.1:6284-11865 GCA_964559565.1 uncultured Ignavibacteriaceae bacterium
AAATTGACAGCAAAGGGAATAAATATTTTGTTATAGAAAGTGATTACTTCCTGCCCGAAAAATTAAAAATCGATGTCAACGTTGTACCTGAAAAGAGATACAAAGGTATTTATGAAGTGATGCTTTACAAATCAAAAATAAAAATGAGTGGAACTTTGAACCTTTCAAAGCTTAAAGAAAAATATGCGGATGAAAAATTTTATGAGAGTTATCTCTCTTTTAACATAAGTGATTTGAGAGGGATACAAAAGGATGCCGAATTAATTTTAGACGGGGAAAAATATAAGCTGACGCCCGGATTAAAAGATAAAGTTTTCAGAAACGGATTTTATACTGATATCGACTTAAACACAAAGAATCTTCCGCAGAATTTTGAAATCGAACTTGATCTTAACGGTATGGAAAATCTTGATTTTGTCCCGCTCGGAAAATTTACAGAAGTGAATATGAAATCATCCTGGAATAATCCGAGTTTTGCCGGTGCTTTTCTTCCAACAACAAGAAAAATAACTGAAGATGGATTTAGTGCACAGTGGAAAGTGAACTACTTCAACAGATCTTATCCGCAGGAATGGGAAAGTAAAACGTACGATCCGTTCCCAAGTGCATTTGGAGTTAAGCTTTTAGTCCCGGTTGATGAATACCAGAAAACTATGCGAACTTCCAAATATGGAATAATGATAATCGTACTTACCTTCCTCAGCTTTTTTATGATTGAACTCTTCAGCAAAAAAGTAATTCACCCAATTCAATATTTGCTGGTTGGTTTAGCGTTGATAATTTTTTATTCAATCCTGCTGGCAATTTCAGAATACATTCTGTTCCAGTATTCATATTTGATTTCCAGCTTTCTGATTATTGCCCTGATAGGATTTTATGTTAAAAGCATTTATGCGAGCAAACATATTTCAATAATAGTTGCAGGAATGCTGATGATGTTTTACGGATTTATGTATGTAATCCTGCAGCTTCAGGATTATTCACTGCTGATTGGAAGCATAGCATTGTTTATAATTCTTGCAGCAATAATGTTCTTTACCAGGAAGATTAATTGGTTTGAAGTGTTGAGCAACAAGTCAAAAGATGATTAATTTTAAACAAAGATTATAAACCGCAGAATTAATGTTCTGCGGTTTTTATTATTAATTCAATTTTGTTTACTTACTTCAAATAAACCATTTTATTTGTTTGAATAAATGAGCCAGCTTTAAGTTGATAAAAATAAATTCCACTTGGTAAGT
This sequence comes from uncultured Ignavibacteriaceae bacterium, assembly GCA_964559565.1. Lineage (GTDB taxonomy): Bacteria > Bacteroidota > Ignavibacteria > Ignavibacteriales > Ignavibacteriaceae > IGN2. The sequence goes on from CAZLJI010000041.1 coordinate 7,526, forward strand.
TGGACGCATCGAAAGTAAATTCATATTCGCCTTCTTCGAACTCTTTACTAACCAATGTTTCAATTTCATTCCCCAAGACATTAAAGATTTTCAATGTTGCAAAACCGCGATCCGCAATCCAAAATCTGATATTTGTCGTTGGATTGAAAGGATTGGGATAATTCTGCTCTAATACAAAATTGTTGAGGTTAAAAGAATTCTCATCTCCTGAAACCGATGAAGGATTGAGTTCTCTAATGACAACTGCATTCGGTCTCATCAAACCACCGGATCCGCTTGGGATGAAATCTTCAATGTAATTGCCGTTGCTGTCGAACATCTTTACCGAGCTTGTTGCACCATTGCCAATCAGAATATTTCCATTGGGGAAAAAGTCTACTCCTTCTGCCTGACTCAGGCCGGTTAAAAAACTATTTATGAAAGCACCATTAGAATTAAATCTTTTCACTGCAGTTCCATCGTAATCAATTACAAGTAAATCACCATTGTCATCAAGCCAGATGTTGGTTGGACCGGCAAGATTTGTATTAACAAAAACTCCCAGATCATTTCCGGCTGAATCAAATTTTCTCACATTATCACCGTTGTAGGAAGAAACATACAGATTACCATCGCTGTCCCAATCAATTCCAATGCTTTGAGGAACTCCAACGCTGGTAAAGTCATCTACAAAAGTCCCATCTAATTGAAAACGTTTTACTTTTCCATTACCAGCCCATTGCAGAACGTAAAGTAAGCTGTAAGCACCGATTTTCATTCTCGTCGGACCGGCAATCCCCGTTGCAAAGTCTCCGATAAACTCACCTGTTGTCGAATTATACTTTGTTATCCTTCCTGTATTCAAATTCGATATCAGCACAACCTGCTGATCTTCCAGAAATAAAATATCCTGCGGCCAGGAAAGAACGGTGTCTATGAAAGTTTCGGGGTTCTCTCCGTTTGCATCAAACTTTAAAATCTTCCAGGGTGGGCTTGTAAAATTTCCCGCATCGCTCACATAAATTTCCAGGTCTTGACTAAATGCATTTGAACCTGAAAGAAAAATGAACAAAGCAATTAGTAAAAGAAAGGTTTTAAAAGAAGTTGTAACGGTTAACATTTTATAGCTCCTTAGTTTGTTGATTAATCGCTGCCGGAATAATTTGATTGTTACTCAGCAATAATATTCGAAGAGAAACTATAAAATGCTGGCAATAAAGGATAGGTGGAAAATTAGTGTTTTTTGCGGTTGAGGTTATAAAATTACTTTTAACAGAATAGCACTTACATACAATCCTATTCCATAGATTAAATGCGTGCCCAGACTTTTAAGCCGGAGTAAATTCGGGTGTGGTAATTTTGAAGAAGCAATCCCAAATCCAAATGCTGGCTGCATTATAAAAAATGGTGCGATAGAAGTAATTAATCCAATTATGATTGCAGGTAAGAATGTTGGCTTAGCCAACCAGCCAACTCCGTATACAGCAATTAGTATGAAAGCAAACGTAATACCAATTAAATAATGAACTGTCCAGCCTATTATTAACTCGTGTGGTATTGGTGGTGTATCCTGAATTTTATTGTGGAAAAATTTTCCTTCGGGAAAATTTCCTACCCAGCGGCCAACATATTTGTAATCTAGTGATTTTATTTTAAATAGTTTCAGGAATGAAACCCAAATATCGATTGCTAGTGTAGCGCCAATTCCAATAAGCAGAGTTTTTAAAATGATAATTATCATCTTCCCTTCATCATTTTTATATTCTTGGTTGTCACGGTGATATCGTGATTCCAGGTTTCATATTTTTTATAGTTCTTTGAGAACAAGTTTGTAATCATCAGGAACGAGCAGATTATATTCCTTTACAAAACTAATACTTCCTTTGTTCACTAATGCAGCTAAAAATTCAGTTCCGTATTTTTCCTCAATTATATTAGCCATATAACCTCCGGTCACATAATAGGCTCTCTCTTCTACTCCTAATTTCCAACATTCTTGCAATAATGTATCTATTGGCATAGTCACAGCCATTTCACTCAGCAGGTTTATCTGATGAATTGCCTTTTTTACTGTACTGTCGTTTTCTAAAAGTTCATAATCTGGATGCCTGTAGTCCGAGGGATATAAGTTAAGAGCCTTGTAAGCCACAAAAGTAGCCATACCTTCACTTTGCAGATAAGCATAATTAAATCTAATAAAGGTTTCCCGATCTGTTGGATCAATAGCAATGTATTTAAAGTAATCGGGAGAATTTAATTTGAAGGCTATGTGATATGTTTCATGTATCACAACATTTAAAATACAGTCTGCATCAAAGTTCCATCCATCACAGGTAATATCTATTCCAATTTTATTCGTATCAACGCAAAATGCATATGGGTAGGTGAATGCAACCAAATATATGAATGCATTTTGTTTGGTTTTTTCGTATGAATATGAGGATATATGTTGAATGATAGTGTTTTGCTCTCTGAAAACTTTAGACTTTAAACTGTCAGCAAGAGACAATGATTTTCTAATCAGCGTAGTATCCGAAAGAAATGCATTTATTCCTCTTTCCCAATATTTCCAGGTAATCGGGACAGAGGATTTCTCATGCCAGATGCTAGTGATTCTATATCCCCCAAATGATTTCCAGATAGAATCCCTTTCTATATTTAAAGCCCTTTCAGGATTTTCCAAGACATATCTTGCTGCTGAATCATCAAAAAATATTTTTATATCATTATTCTGATGCTCTGAATTTTGTGCGAAGATTATATTAGTTAAGCTTACTATGAATGCAAGGATAAAAATTTTCAGAATTGTATTTGATTTTTCCATTGATGTGTCTCCCTGTTTTTCAATAATAGTTATTTATTTTAAAAATTTGATGTAGATGTTAGACAGTAAATTCAATAGCAACAAAAATCATCTAACAGAATATCTGAAAAGAAAATTTAGAATGAGACAAATAATGGATAGGTGGAAAATTAATGGTTCTTGCGGTTGAAGATTTAGAAATTATGTGCGATTATATTTGCCGGGCTGATTACTATCTCCCCTTCATCTTTTTTACGTCCTTCATAGTAGAATGAAAAAACTTGCCAAACCTTTTATCTTTCTGCCGCTTTTCAACGTAGGACATTTCATTATACAACGACTCTTTATAAATTTTTATGTAGTTATTATAACGCTCTTCTGAAATCTTTCCCCTTTCAACTGCTTCCATAACTGCACAGCTTGCTTCGACTGTATGTGTGCAGTTTTTGTATTTGCACTGATCTGACAGCTCATCAATTTCATTGAATGTATCACCGAGACCGGACTCATTTGAGATTACTCCAAGTTCGCGCATACCCGGGTTATCAATTATTATCGCACCATTTTCCAGGATGATAAGTTCACGGCGAGTGGTGGTATGTTTTCCTCTTCCGTCTTTTTCTCTTATCGGCTGAGTTTTGTAAAGCTCCTGGTGAATTAAATTATTCAACAGAGTTGTTTTGCCAACACCGGAGGAACCGAGCAAACAGTATGTTTTAAATGGTTCAAAAAAGGTTTTAATATTTTCTATTTCGCTTAAGTTGTTGTTGCTGAAAGCTACAATGGTAACATCGGGCAGGATTTTACGGATATCATTTTTCTTAGTCTCAATTTCTTCAGGACTGATGAGATCACTTTTACTTAAGAATATTGCCGGAGTAATTTTCCCTTCGTTTATCATTACGAGGTAACGTTCGAGTCGTCTTAAATTAAAATTAGAATCGAGCGACTGCATAATGATCGCGGTATCAATATTCGCAGCTATAAGCTGGTAATCAACTTTCTTACCGGATGCTTTTCTTTTGAGTAATGTTTTACGCGGAAGGATTTCGTGAATGATTGCCAGATCGTCATCATCGAACAATTGTGCATAAACCCAATCGCCAACAGCAGGCAGATCAAGCGAGCCCTCCGAGTTAAATAAAAACTTTCCTGTCAGCTCTGCATAAATATCTTTTATTCCATTGGAGACAACAAAGCTGTTTTTGTTTACGCTTATCACTCTTACAATTTGTAAGTCGTTGGTTTTAGATGAATCAACTTTATCTTTAAACCAATTATCGAAGCCGAGATTTTCAATATAGTTCATATTTCTATTAATCAACCAATGAGTGATAAGGCAGTTTATTATTAATCTTCTTCATTCATTTATTTTGAAATTCTAAGTACCAAAGTCCATTTCCAAAATAGGGACCTTCTTTTATAACAAAAACACGATAATGATTTTCTATAGCATAGTTTACTATCCCACGGTAGTCAAACAAGAAATTCGCACCTCGAATATGTTCAATAGGTCTGATCCCAAATAATTCGACTCCTCTAGTAATTCTACCAGTCA
>CAZLJI010000042.1:0-11856 GCA_964559565.1 uncultured Ignavibacteriaceae bacterium
TGAAATTCTAACAAGCCCTTCACTCAATCCCATTCTTTGCTGTTCCTCTTTTGGGATTTCAGATGAAGTACTATGCCCAGGTGAACTAAATAAAGTTTTAAAGTAACCAAGACTGACTGCAAGGTAGCCAACTTTTGCATCCTGCATTCTTTTCATAAAAGCATCGGCAGTTTTTTCATCACCAGCATCGATTGCAAGCATACCTCCGTAGCCGAAACCTTCATTCATTAATTTCTTTAATAATTTGTGTCCATTGTGTGAAGGAAGACCCGGATAGTAAACTTTCAATCCAAGCTTTTCAAAGTTTTCTGCAAGATACTGAGCATTTTTGCTGTGCTTCTCTATTCGGATATGAAGTGAATGCAGATTTTTAAGAATACTAGCCGCTCTGTGGCTGTCCAATACAGGGCCAAGCAGCATTGCAGCACCAGAATTTATATCCATCATTTGATTTATAAATTCCCTGCTGCTGCACACACAACCAGCAACGCAGTCACTGGTACCATTAATAAATTTTGTCAGACTGTGAATTACAATATGTGCCCCAAGATGTATTGGGCTTATAAATATCGGACTGAAAGTATTATCAACCATCAGCTTTATATTATGACCATTTGCAATTTCACTAAGTTTTGGAAGATCTGCGATTTCCAACAATGGATTGCTAACTGACTCGCAATAAATAATTTTTGTCTTGTTGGTGATGGACCTTTTTACTGCATCCAAATCCAGTGTGTTTACAAACTTCACGTTTATACCATATCGCGGTAAAAGATTCTTAAAGAAAGCGTACGTTCCACCGTAAATAGTTCGGCTGGAGATTATCTCATCACCAGCACTACAAACCTGAAGTACTGCACATACAATTGCAGCCATTCCAGAACCTGTAACTATCGCGGCTTCGCTGTCTTCAAGTCTGGCAAGTGCATCAGCTAAATATTTATTCGTTGGATTCCAATGACGCGAATAAAGAAAGCAGCCTTCTACTTCGTGGTCAAAAAGTTCTTTCATTTTTTCCGGGCTCAAAAAAGTATAGGTTGATGAATCAGTGATTGATGGATTAACATCGCCGTATTCTCCAAAAACCAGATAATCCTGAATTTCAGTGGATGGGTCAAAGTGGTGCATAATTATTCTCCTTTAAAATTTGCTTGGTAAAAATAAATAAATGATTTTTCATTTGAACATTTTTCACAATTTCGGATTTAATTATGAACGAAAAGCAAATAGCTGCTGAATATGCAATTGATTACATAGAAGATGGCATGATAATTGGCTTGGGAACCGGTTCAACAGTGGCATTTATGCTGACCAAGTTATCACAAAGAATTAAAGCTGGTTTAAATATCACAGCAATTTCTAGTTCCGCCGCTACCACAAAACTGGCTTCATCATTAGGAATAAAAATATCGTTGCTCAGCGATGTTGATGAAATAGATCTGACTATTGATGGCGCCGACGAAGTAGATGAAAATCTTAACGGAATTAAAGGAGGAGGAGGAGCTCTACTCTACGAAAAAATAATTGCTTCCAACTCAAAGAAAAATATCTGGATCGTTGATTCTACAAAGCTTGTAAAAACACTTGGTAAATTTCCTCTACCTGTCGAAGTGGTTCAATTTGGAAGCACTCATTTGTGCGTGAAATTAGAAAGTAAAGGATATAAACCCACACTTCGTCTAAGCGGGGCAACGCGATTCATCACAGATAATAATAATTATTTAGTTGATTTGAGGATAGAAAAAATTGAAGATCCAGCCGGACTTGATATAAAGTTAAAGAAATTTGCCGGTATAGTTGAGACAGGTTTATTTTGTAATGTTGTGGATACAGTTATAGCAGGTGTTGGGAATAACGTTGAAGTAATTAATAAAAAAAGAGAGAACAAACCTTAATAGGTTTGAACTCTCTGATCCCCTGTTTTCCTATTCTTACTATTTATCCGCGCCCAGTTTTCTTAATTCCTGTGCTACTTTCTTTGAATTATTATATGCTAAAAAGCCAAGCAATGCTAAGAAAGCAATAACGATTAATTCAGTAATTCCCATTTTATTTCTACTCCTATTGATTGCAAATATTGACTTAGAAAAAAACAAGTATAATGCCACCAGGGTATTCCATAATGAAACTTCCTTTAATGTCATTTAATAATTTTTTTATTCTGAAAGAAATTGTGATCGTAAATATTACAGCATACGACAAAAGTGGCAGTAACAATTTACTTTAAAAAAAATGGGTGTACTAAAGTACACCCACTAACTAAGGAGGCTAGTTATTTTACTTCATCAAAACAAGTTTCCTCGTTTCGACAAATTGAGCTGACTTTATCTGATAGAAGTAAACTCCTGATGTCAATCCAGTAGCATCAAATTCTACTTCGTAAACTCCTGCATCGTGGTCCCCACTTACTAATGTTTTCACTTCTTTACCCAAACCATCAAATACAACTAATTCAACTTCTCCTCTCTCTGGAATTGAGTATCTTATTGTTGTATTCGGGTTAAAAGGATTTGGATAATTCTGATCAAGCCGGAAACCTTCCGGAATAGAGTTGATTTGCTTTTCGACATTTATAAGTGTTATGTCCATTCCAAGTGCATCCATTTGATCAATGGTTAATGGGGTGCAATAGCGCAAAACAAATCCATCAACATCCTCTTTAACTACAGACCAGTTCTTGGATGGAGCTACAGGATCGTTTATATCTCCATTATATTTTAGGAAGTCCATTTTAAATGAATACTTATAATCAACGGGTAAAGGAACTATTCCCGTCAGCGTACTCATCGTACTATCAGCCGGGTTCCAGGTGGCAAACTTCATTCCTCCTCCATTATTATAGTCCGTAATGGCTGGAATATTTCCACCAAAATTTGCATGGCAATCAGAGCAGGTTCTTGCATTTTCTTTTGTGATTGAATGTGCTACAGATGGGCCCATTCCTATCCAGGTATTACCATCATAAGTTAATGATTGGAACGATGCTGGATGCACTTTACCATCTCTGGTTCTGTTTACCAAAATCAAAAAATTAGTAAACTGTCCAAATGCTCTTTTCTTCATAACAACCTGGCTTTCAAAATGACAGCTCAGGCATGTTAAGTTTGTTGATGCGTGACATGAGGTACAGTGTATATCATCGCCATGGGTGTTGTGTTCTGAATTGGAAGCGATTGTTGTATGACAACCAGCTTGCTGGCAATCTGTTTGAATCGCACCGGTATCAAACATCGAGGAGTGCTCAATTCCATCATCGCCGTGTAATTCTTCTTTTTTATGGCAGTCCATACAAGTGAAAGGTGTGGACGCGTTGCGATGTACATCTGGAATGCCTTTATTTATGATTGAAGCTTCTCTTGAATGGCAACCCAAACAATCCGCTTGGGTAACAGGCCAACCTGTTGTATTGGTTGCATGACAATCAACACAATCTGGTGAGTAAGTTCCGGAATAAGGGTTACCATTTGCATCATTCGCATCATGGCATTCAACACAACCAACTTGGTTGATTGGAACATTAGTTATAGTTTCAAATCCGCCATTCTCTGCATTATACCAGGTGCCTTTTCCATTCCTGGTTTTATGAAGACTTGTTTCAAAATTGCTTTGTGCCAATGACGGCAAAACATAACCAATCACAAATACGATTGTTAATAGTAAGTTTATTTTTTTCATAAGTTTCTCCATTAATAGTTTTTTAATGAGTGAGTTTATTAGTTGATTTTATTTTTTCTTCAATTAAGGAGGCAATTTCTTTTATTCTTGAATCACCAGGGTTTTCGACTAAAATTCTTTTGAAGAAATCAATAGATTTTTCAGCATTACAGTAAAGCCACAGCATTGCAAGCATCAGCTTCAAATCGTAAGATTCATTTTCATAGGGCAGGATATTTCCGTATCTATCGGTCAGTTCGACACAGGGGCAATCATCAGCAATAAGATCGGTCTCTATTATATAATCTATATCTTCTTTAACTAATTGATAAAAATTCTCAAATGCTTTTTGAATGTTCCCGATCTGCGTGTAGCAGATTATTAGTTTCTTTCTTACGGATTTATTAATTGGATCTATCTGTAATTCATGCTGAAAATTCATTGCAGCATTTTCATAGTTGCGAGCTAAAAAATATTTATTGCCTAACATTTCGCTATACATCGTGCATACCACGTGCAATTAGTGAGCCGGCAAATAGTTGTGAAAAGAAAGAAATTATTTAGGGTGTGTTGAAACGCTTTGTTCCAATTGAAACAGCAATAAAATGAGTTGTGAAATTTTATCTTTTAATTATATAGAGTTACGGATAAATGAAACGATACGTTTCAGAAATGAAATTGAAACAGTGCTCAATCATTATTGAAATTTTTGAGCATTCTCCAAAGAGTAGTTCTGCCAATACCTAACTCCTCGGCAACTTTGGTTTTATTCCATTTATGTTTTTCAAGGAGTCGTAGTAATTCAGACGGATTTTCTCTTTTAAATTCTGTAACTGGTTCTTTTGTTTCAAAAAATGTTTTAATGCTTGAGGGTAAATTTTCCAGATGAATTGTTTCACTTTTTGCCCGAACTACCATAAACTCAATTACATTCTCCAGTTCTCTAATATTTCCCGGCCAATAATAATTCATTAAAACATCGAGTGCACGGTCATCGATATCTTTAATTACTTTATTGTAGGTTTTAGAATATTCTTTGATGAAGTTGTTGATAAGATGAGGAATGTCCTCAAGTCGTTCACGCAAAGGAGGGATTATGATTGGGATAACATTTAATCTGTAAAAAAGATCTTCCCGTAACTTACCATTTTTCAAAGCATCATTTATTCTCAGATTTGTAGCTGCAATAACACGAACATCAACTACCCTGGGAATTGATTCACCGATTCTTTCAAAAGTACCTTCCTGCAAAACTCTTAAAAGCTGAACCTGAGTCTGTAAAGGCATTTCAGCAATCTCATCAAGAAAAATCGTCCCCCCATTTGCAATTTCAAATCTACCGGGGCGATCTTTAACAGCATCAGTAAATGCTCCCTTTACATGGCCAAATAATTCGCTTGCAAGAAGTGTCTCTGGAAAGACGGCACAATTAACTTTAACAAAAGGTTTATTCTTTCGCTTACTTGTAATTTGGATGGCATTGGCAATCATTTCTTTCCCGGTTCCCGACTCACCCTGAATAAGAACAGTTGCATCTGAGTCAGCAATTTCCTGAACCAACCTGAAAATATCCTGCATAGCTTTGCCGTGACCAATTATACCGAAATAACTTCCCGCAGAGCTAACATCTTTTATTATTGATTCAATTTCTGATAAATCACGAAAAGAGATCACGCCACCTATTGGCTGATCGTTTTCATTTTTAAGAATCGCTGCATTAAGCTTTATTGGTTTACGACTGCCGTTTTTGATCTCAATGTTCGATCTGATATCATATAAAGGACTGCCTGACTCAAGTATCAATCCTATCGGACACTTAGTCTCGCACAGTTCACATTTAAAAACGTATTTGCAGAATTGGTCTAAAACTTCTTCTCGCTTGTAACCAGTAATCTCCTCTGCAGCACGGTTAAAGAAATTTATCTTAAAATTTTTATCAACTGTGAGCAAGCCCTCGCCTATAGAGTCAAGAATTTCATCACGGGAAGATTTTGGTTCGGGCATTATATCTTAATCCAATAAAACAGTCATTTGTTTTTATAAGATAGAATTGGGGTTAAGAAAATTCTATCGTTAATATTTAGGGAAAATAAATGTTGTACCCACGACGTGATTCGAACACGTGACCTACGGTTTAGGAAACCGTTGCTCTATCCAGCTGAGCTACGTGGGCAGAATTTAATGAATAATGTATAATTAAGAATTCTGAATTCTTTCTTGGTAAAAGTAAGGAAGTTTATTGTTTTAATAAATGGAGTATTGTGTGAGCTAAAAATTCAACCAGTAGGTAACTTTAATCATAAAGATGTTGTCGGGTTCAGTAGCTACCATTCTTGTCATTGATTCTTCAAACTTAAAATCACCTATTTCTTCGGCTTCTGATCTGGTTTGTGTCCAGACAAAATAGATTACGCTTCCCGGTAAGTATTCCCATCTCAACACCGCATTGCCTCTCAGTGACCTCACATTAAAATCGGGATTGTCAAGTTCAATTGGCTGTGCTGGTCCATCTCCATCAGGATCTGCAGTATTTGTTTCAGATTCGAAAGTAGAACCATCGGTTCCATAAATCATAAAATCATATGTACCCGGTTCACTAAGTTCTTTGTAGTTGGTATAATCACCTGCAGAAATTAATGGCTGAACATAGAGTTGCAAACTTAAATGAGGAGTAAACGTCCAGTTAAGTCTTATGCTGGCAGAAAGAGTTTGTTGATTGAGTTCTGCAAATACATATCTGCTTCCATATGTGTGAGTTGCTGTGGGATCAATGTGCGTATCCACATATTGAGCAAACTCATAAGTTTTTTGGTAAAGTGGACTGAGAATAAAAGAGAGATTTGGCATTAATCGAAGTTCTAAACTGAGTTCAGTGAACCAATCATATGATGGATCAAAACGGAATGTCCCAGCTCCTACACTAAGTATCCAATCCTTTCTGCTGTCTGATGATAGGCTGAGTGTTGTTTCATAGCCAGCCGGATTCAAAGTTAATGGACCACCTCTTGTTCTGTTATTATTAAATGTCTCAGTGTAAAGACCAAGATTCCAGTTCGCAGAATAGTAATTGAGGAATTGCAATGAGCCAAAATGATAAAATCCTTCCCAGGTTTTATTTCCACCGAAATCATGATTCTGAAATAGTGCGCCGCCAATCTCGAGATATCTGTAAATACTTGTCGGATCGCTCCAATAATAACCTGCACCTGCATGCCAGTTAATGATATCAGCTCTGTACAAAAATCCAAGATCGTTTACATCAAAAGCAGGAGTTATAAATCCGAATGCTGTATTAACGAAAAAATTTCCTTTTTGTTTATTAAGTACTATCCTCCCAGCGTAACCGTTCAATGAAGTCTTTGTTGAATCAACTTTTACATGACTTGCATCAGGTCTCTGAAAATAGTGTCTTGAACTTTCCTGAAGATCAACCATTCGCTGTTCATTTCCCGAGAGATAGCTCATACCTGTCCAACCGGCAATTACCCATGTTTGCGAAGAATCTAAAAAAGTCCAGCCATCCAAACCAAATGTTAAAGCACTTTTATTGATTTCATCACTTAATCTTTCATCATCAAAATCTCTTGCAGCTAAAGTTGAAATAAAGCCAAGACCCTGCTGCCCATTATCAAATTCATTTTGACCTCTGAAAATTCCATAATAAGCAAGCGGTTCAACTTCAATTTCAGATTGAGTTCCATTGCTCGAAATCTCTGCAAACTCACGTCTGGTTACATTTTGAATGGTGCCAACATTCCAGCTTTCACCAAGCTTGCCGGTTAATTTTGCAGCAGCAAGAATATGCGTTCCAGTTGGATAATCTGAGTAATCAACATCATCAGGTATACTACCCTGTGGTTGTCTCCCAATTCTCCGGCTGTAGAAAAAATCTGTTCCACCCCAATTGAATCCCCAATAATTACGCGCTCCACCCATACCAAAATCAAAAATCGTTGAGCCTTCTATAAAGAATGGTCTCTTCTCCTGATAAAATGTTTCGACGTCACTAAGATTAATTACTGCAGGATCAATTTCAACCTGACCGAAATCCGGATTTATTGTAGCATTAAGATTTAAATTTGATCCTATACCTGTTTTAAGATCAGCGCCGGCTCCGGGTATATAGCTCTTACCGTCATGGAATGGGTCTCCTTCTTCATACTGAAGATATTCTGCTTTGCCAGTTAGATATGGTAATATTTCAAGTTGACCTCCGCCTGAAATATTTTCAAATCCTGTTAAGTTTGCAAAGTGAGAAACAAATCCGCTTTCATTCTTTGGCACGAATACCAGGTAGGCTTCCTCATTTTTTCGAGCTACAATTCTCCTGAAATTAATTCCCCAAACCATATTATCAGACTGATTAAATCTCATTTGAGAAAAAGGTATTTTCATTTCTGCCGTCCAGCCTTCACCATTTCTTTGAACTTTACCTTCCCAAACACCATCCCAGGAATTATCATCCCAGGAGTCATTATATAAAACACCATCTAATTGTGTTCCGGCTGCATTTAAACCAAAATAATAACCGCTTCTCTTGTCGTTATAAGGATCAAGACACAGCACTATGTTATCAGCATCCACCTCTTCATCTCGTCGTGTTAATCTTGCCATAATTGAGTCCGGAGTTGAGTCATACATTATTGCACCGAGATAGAGATATTTTTCATCGTAAGCTAATTTGATTATTGTTCTTTCACTAGCTGGTGAACCTTCGTTCGGATCTCGTTGGATAAAATTCTCAAATCCGTTTTGACTTGTCCAGACATACTCCTCAATTTTTCCATCAATTGTTATTGGTTGAATTGTTTTTACGGCCTGGATGTTTGCATCATTATTCTTTATGAATAGAGTATCTGAACTGCCAAATATCAGTATTGAATACAGCAAGAATTGAATTGAAAGGAATAATAACTTTTTCATATTCACATATTTTTCAAAAAGTAATAAGAAGAACCGCTGTTTGGCGGTTCTTATTTTTCTTATTGATTAAACTTTATAATTAAAAAGAGAAAAATCTTGACAAATTTTATAAGCGGTTAAGCTTAGTGATAAATAACAGTTAATTCAGTTTCCTTATTTCAATTTCACCCATTGCAGCGTTTAGTTTTATAATTGGTCCGCCACCATTTAATTTATAAATAACTTCAATTTGTCTTTTGTCTCCTCTTTTATTTACTTCGGTTTCAGCAAAATCAGATTTGATATGATCAAGAGCATCATCACTGTTGCCCCAGGCATTTATTGAGAGAGTTGCAATGATTGTAACTTTTGCATTTCCTGGAATTTTTAAAGTAACATTACCAACAGCACTATTTAATTCACTTGCTGAATTACCCTCCGGATGAAGTTCAGCATAGACGTTACCGGCCGCTGTGCTGGCTTCAATTGAGCCTTCAATATTTTTTAAGTTAATATTTCCAGCTGCTGTCGAGGCTTCAACTTTTCCATTCGCACTTTCAAGACTAATATTACCACCGGCAGTTGACAGTTCTGCGCTGCCTGAAACATTCCCGACAGTAACATTACCTCCGGCAGTTGATAAATCAGCATTTCCTCCAATATCTTTCACATTGATGTTGCCTCCTGCGGTAGACAATTCAGCGGAATTGTTAATTGAACTAACTGTAATATTACCTCCTGCTGTACTTAATTCTGCTTTGCCATTAATTGTTCCTGCCTTCATATCGCCGCCGGCAGTTGATAAATCAGCATCACCATTTACATCACCAATGGAGATATTTCCACCTGCGGTTGATAATTCTGTTTTTCCAAATATATTTCCGGCGAATATCTCACCACCGCCTGTGCTTGCATCAACTGTACCTTTCAAATCTCCTTTAACAGAAATGTTTCCACCACCTGTTGAAACGTCCAAATTCATTTCTGAAGGAATTGTAAGCTCTAGTTCAAACTCATCTGAATCTTCCCCTCTGAACTTAATTTCCAACTTCCCAGATTTTTGTTCCATTGTTAAAAGCTTTAGTTCCTCTTCCTCTATGTTTTTTGCAAGAACTTTAACTTCACTACCTGAACCAGTTGTGATGTTCAGATTTCCTTGTCTTATTGAGACATCAAGAGTTTCTCCGCTTGAAACCTTAAAGCTTGCTTCTTTTTGAGTTTGACTTACGCCTGTAATTGTAAATCCAAAACAAAATAAATAAAGTAATAATGTGAAGTTGAATGTGATTGTTTTCATTTTAGTTGTACTCCTGTAATATTGTTTTAGAACGTAATTTTATGTAAGGATTTGTATCATCCTGCATTGTTTGTCGAAATAGATTCAGCTCTTCGTTATTTAGTTTATATCCTTTATTCCCAGCTTCGATAATTGAATTCAATGCTTCGATCCTCAAACCAGAAACAGTATCATTAGTGATAATAAATAAAAGTGCCTGCTTAATATTTTCATCATAAGGAATTTTGTTCATCAGTTTTAATGCTTCTCTTCTTACCCCAGGATTTTCATCTGACATTACAACAGTTATTACTGCATCTTTTACATCTTTGTCATACTTAGCAGGAAACTCTGTATCCATTGCATTGATTGAATTTAACCTTGAACCGGGATTCTGTTCATTCAGCATTGCATAAGTTATTACACTCTGAATCTGCTGATCGTCGATGTCACCTTTCAGATGTACTGGTCTTGATGCTTCAAATGTGAATTCAATTTCTCCATCAGAGGCATCTGAGTCAATAAATCTTACATTAGAAATTCTGATGTCTTCACTTAACGATGCAAATCTGTTTTCACCATTCTGCTGACCGGTAAACTCAGATTGCGATGATTTACTAAAAAAGATTCCTCCAACTATAAAGCCAATGATTAATAGAGCGACACCTGCAAATGCAAACTTTAACGGTGTTGTGAAGTATTGGAAGATGCTATCAGTAAAAGATCTCAAAATATTATTGCTTGATCTTTCTGATCTGAGTGCGCCTCTCAGCTGATATCGAGCGGCTATCAAAACTTTTTCATCAACATTGGTTTTCTGCTTTCCTGATATTAGTTCGAGTAGATTTTTTTGGTCTTCCAATTCTGTTCTGCATTCTTCACAGGTTAAGAGGTGTTCTTTCAGTTTCAATTGCTCTTCGGAATTTAATTCGCCGAACAAAGAAAGCTGAAGCAATTGTTTATATTCATTATGTTTCATCAGTTACTCCGAATTTTGGTTTATCATTATGCATAAACCGGACTTAATTTTTTTTTCAGATTTTTTGTAGCATCAAATAGATACTTTTTGACCGTGCCTTCCTTACAATTAAGCATCTCTGCAATTTCCCTGATCTTATATCCTTCATAGTGTTTAAGAACAAAAGTCATTTTCTGTTTTGGTGAAAGAGATTCTACCGCAGCATTCACAATTTCTCCCAGGTTTGCACCCGAGGAAATTTCTTCAGGCGATGAACCATCATAAACCAATTCTTTTGTTGTGTTGAATTCATTTTCTTCTTCATCGAAATCTTTGTCAATCGAAACTCTCAGGTGCTCTTTACTTCTGCTTTTATACGTGAGGCAAACATTTGTCGTTATTCTAAACAACCAGGTTGAGAACTCACTTTGAAACTTAAAATTTTTAATTCCACGGTAAACCCGGATGAAGACTTCCTGGTACAAATCTTTTGCATCATCTTCATTGTTAGCGTATTTAATTGTGATGGAAAGAACATTCCGGTCGTAGCGATACACCAGTTCCTCGAAGGCACTCTGATTGCCTTTTTGGGCCTGAATTATCAAGTCTGTATCACTTAATTGCATTTCGTCCTTTTCATAACTAAAGAATTAGACTTATGTGAACTAAAAAGGTTGTGGGGTATTGAGGATTAAAATTAGGTTTTATGATTCAATAAGTCAAAAACCGAGTTGAGTTGGTAAGTTGGGACTATGTCTTCGGTGCCATTCGGGAAATATTTCACCCCTGTGTTCACCAAAGCCGTATCTATTCCAAATCTGTTACCCATTGTTATATCAGTTTCAAGTCTATCGCCAATTAAGAGTGTTTTTGAAGGAATGAATTGAAGACGTCTTTTTATTTCATTAACCATATATTCAGATGGTTTGCCAAAATGAAGCTCGAGTTTTCTGTGAGTTCTTTTTTCAAGTGCAGAAATTGTTGAGCCTGCATCAATTACCTCCCCATTATCAACAGGACAGGTATCATCAATATTGGCGGCAAAAAATCTTGCTCCATTTTCTAA
>CAZLJI010000043.1:0-11431 GCA_964559565.1 uncultured Ignavibacteriaceae bacterium
TCGACAGTTGGAAATATCTGATATGCCTGAATTAAAATAAATAAAAGTATAGTAAATAAATTCTTCATACTTTAAAACCTCCGGGAAAATTTCTACCGAATTATAGTTCGTATACTGACATTCAGGTATCTTATTTTATTTGTCGGCAAAACCTGCTGATAGAAGGGCAAAAAAATTTTTGAAGTTGAACCGGATTTGTACCAGATTCAGAACTATAGTGTTAAACAGAATCTATTAGGAAGATATTTTGATGAGAAACAACTATCTTTATTTGAGAATTGAATCTATAGCCTGATGTAGGTTTTCAACTGACTGAATTTTTATCTTTTCAGAATATTTGACTCCTTTTGAATTTCCTGCAGGAATGAGTGCGGTTTTGAATCCAAGCTTTTCGGCTTCCTGAATTCGTTTGTCGATATGTCCAACGCTTCTGATCTCACCACCCAATCCAACTTCACCGATAATTATTGTTTGGTTATCAATTACTTTGTCAGATAAACTTGAAGCGATTGACGAACAGACTGCAAGATCTGCTGCTGGTTCAGTAATTCGGATTCCTCCGGCAATGTTCACAAAGACATTTGTAGCAGAAACACGAACATTTGCTCTTTTTTCAAGAACTGCAAGAAGTATTGATAATCTCCGCTGATCAAAACCATTACTTACTCTTTGTGGATAACCATAATTTGAAGGTGTGACAAGAGCTTGAACTTCAAGTAATATCGGTCTGGTTCCTTCAATGCTTGATGTAACAACAGAACCGGGAGTCTGTTTTTCTCTTTCACTTAAAAATAATTCACTTGGATTTTTTACTTCACGTAATCCGTCTTCGTGCATTTCAAAAACACCAATTTCATTTGTGCTTCCAAAACGATTTTTTTGTGCTCTCAGTATTCGAAATGAATAATTTGACTCGCCCTCAAACTGAATTACTGTGTCAACCATATGCTCGAGTAATTTTGGTCCGGCAATCATTCCTTCTTTTGTAACGTGGCCGATTATTATTACGGAGTAATGTTTCTTCTTAGCTTCCTCCATTAAAAGTGCTGTGCATTCTCTTATCTGTGTGATAGTCCCGGGAGAATTATCCAACTCAACCCTGTACATAGTTTGAATAGAATCAATCACAACCACAGAAGGGGAGAGTTGATGTATTGCACCAAGAATATCTGAAAGATTTGTTTCTGCCTGAACGTAAAATTCTATTGAGTTAAGATTCAGTCTGCTGGCTCTAAGCTTAATTTGTTTTTCAGATTCCTCGCCAGTTGCATAAAGGACTTTTTGCTTGATGTTTGCAGTTGCCTGCATTGCGAGTGTTGATTTACCAATTCCCGGATCACCTCCAAGAAGAATAACAGAACCAGGCATCAAACCTCCGCCAAGCACGCGATCAAATTCGTTTATGCCCGTTTTGATTCTGTCTTCTTCGTTCGCTGATATTGAATCGATTGTATTTACTTCATACTTTGATTTGGAGATTACAGGTTTGCGCTTTGAGGTTTCGATTACTTCTTCTGTGAATGAATTCCAACTCTCACATTCAGGACATTTTCCCAGCCACCTGAGTGTTTCGTAGCCGCAGTTTGAACAAATGTATTTAATTCGTGTTTTAGACATAATTTCCTCTGAACTTGTTTCAGAGTCTTGAGTTAAAATTTTTTATTACAATTTGACTTAGTGGTAAAATATCCTAGAGCATGCTTCCAACAATCTTCTCAACCTTACTTAAAGCTGCAGGAATACCAGCGACATCTTTCCCGCCTGCAGTTGCAAGATGAGGTCGACCACCACCTCCGCCACCAACCAGTATTGCAAGTTCACCAACAATTTTACCAGCACTCAGTTTTTTTTCTTTGATGAGATCGTCACTTACAACTGCAACTATTCCAACTTTATCATCCACTTGTGAAATTAGAACACCAACGCCGCTGCCCATCTTATTTCTCATCTCATCACCAAAAGATTTCAGCTCATCCATATTGTCAGCATGGACTCTTCCTTTGAAAACTTTGATTCCTTTTTCTTCAGAATGAAGAGAAAGAATATGATCAAGCTGTCCAAGTTTTTCTTTTAGCTTAAGATCGGAAATTTCTTTTTCAAGTTTCTTTTTTGTATCGAGCAATTCATCAATTCTGTGGCTGAACTGTTTCATATGTTCAAGCTGTGATTGGATATACTTCTCAACTCCTGCTCCTGTTACAGCCTCAATTCTTCTAACGCCGCTTGCGATAGAAGCCTCGCTGGTTATTTTAAATAACCCAATCTCAGAAGAATTCTTAACGTGAGTTCCGCCGCAAAACTCCATTGTAAAATCTCCGAACTGAACAACATTTACTTTATCTCCGTACTTATCACCAAAAAACATCAAAGCTCCCATCTTCTTTGCTTCTTCGAAAGGAATATTGCGGTGATGATACATCGGAAGATTTCTTCTAAGCTGTTCGTTTACCATGGCCTCGATGTCAACTAGTTCATCAGGACTAGGTTTGGTGAAATGGGTGAAATCAAATCTCAGGTGATCTGGTCCGACATAAGAACCAGCTTGCTGAACGTGTGTACCAAGAATTTTTCTTAAAGAAGCATGAAGAAAATGTGTAACCGAGTGATTTCTCATAACATCCCAGCGGTGTCTGGAATCGACTTCAGCAATTAGCTCTGCTTCGGTTTGAAAAATTTTTCTCGAGTCATTTTCAACAATATGAATTAACGTGTTTTCAACTTTCAATAAATCAACAACACTAAATTTGTTTTCTCCCAAAATTAGAGAACCACTATCATCAACCTGTCCTCCGGCTTCAACATAAAAAGGAGATTTATTTAGAATAACCAAATCAGTATGACCATCTCGCTTGTGACCTGTAATTTTTGATTTAGTTTGAAGTTCGTCATAACCGGTAAACTCAGTTGGTTCAATACTTGAAAATTGAAATCCCTTTGTATCATTTATCAAAACACTAACTGAAGAAAACTTTTCCTTCGATGCTTCACGGGAACTCTTCTTCTGTTGATTCATCAATTCATTAAATCGAACCTCATCAATAGAAAAGCCTTTTTCAATTGCCATTATGTTTGTTAGGTCAGCAGGAAAACCAAATGTATCGTAAAGCTTGAAAACATCTTCACCGGGAATTAATTTCTCTTTCTTCTTATTCAGCTTCTCAATTATTTCCTCAAAGAGCTCAATCCCGCGGTCAAGAGTTGCATTAAAACTTTCTTCCTCACCCTTAATTACCTTTTTAACATATTCCTTCTTTTCTTTTATTTCAGGAAATATGTCTCCCATTGTTTGAACAAGAACATCTACAAGCTGATAAAGAAAAGGTTCGCTAAGATTAATTTTCCTTCCATAACGTGCAGCCCTTCTTAAAATTCTCCTTAAGACATAACCTCTGCCTTCATTTCCAGGAACTGCGCCGTCAGCAATTGCAAAAGTTAAAGCTCGGATATGATCTGCAATTACTCTCGTTGGAATCTTGATCTCTTCTGATTTTTCTTTTACTTCTGCATAGAGATCTTTATCAATTCTTATTTTACTTAGTTTAATAATTTCTTCAATGAGTGGATAGAAAATATCAGTATCATAATTTGAGTTTGTTTTTTGAAGTACTGCACAGATTCGTTCAAAACCCATTCCCGTATCTACATGCTTTGCAGGAAGGTCGTGAAGCTTCCCACTTCCGTCGCGGTTATATTGAATGAAGACGAGATTCCAAATCTCAATACATTCTGGCGTACCGACATTTACGTATTCAGGATTATCAAAATCATCACCAACATTGATGTGAATTTCTGAGCAAGGTCCGCAAGGTCCAGTTTCTCCCATTTCCCAAAAATTATCCTTTTCACCAAACTTTAAAATATGATTTGGATTAATATCAGTTTTTGCTTTCCATAATTCGAATGCTTCGTCATCATCTTTATAAACCGTAGCCCAGAGTCTTTCCTTAGGAAGCTTCCATACTTCAGTTAAAAGTTCCCAGGCCCATTCAATTGCTTCGGTTTTGTAGTAATCACCAAAAGACCAATTACCGAGCATTTCAAAAAAAGTATGATGGTAAGTATCGTGTCCGACTTCCTCGAGATCATTATGTTTGCCGCTTACACGAATACATTTCTGCGTGTCGACAGCACGTGTATAATCTCTTTTTCCTGTTCCCAGAAATACATCTTTAAACTGATTCATTCCTGCATTTGTGAATAGCAAAGTTGGATCATCAAATGGAACAACCGGAGAAGAGGCAACGATCTTATGCTTTTTACCCTTAAAGAAGTTGAGGAACTGATTTCTGATTTCACTAGAGGTCATTTTTTCCTTTATCATATAACATATCGGTAAAAATAATAAAATAGGCTGTAAGCATGAACCTTAATATAGTCTTGAAAATGGCATTTTAATTGCTCTTTTCAGGGATTTAGAAAGGGTAGCAATAGTTGAAAAAATGTGGGGAGTATGAAATTGGGCTCTGATAGCAGACTAACAGATGCGGAAATAATGCTGAAAATTGCAGGATATGATTCAACAGCATTAGAACTTCTCTATGATCGGTACTCACCGGTGCTGTATGCTTTGATAAAAAAAATTATTTCCAATCATGAACTGGCAGATGAAATACTTTCAGAAGTGTTTGTAATAACTTTAAAACAAATAGATCAGTTTGATTTTAAAAGCAGCGATGTATACACCTTTCTGATTACATTAGCCAGGAATAAAGCGATTGACTCTCTGAGAAGAAAGCAAGGCAAAGAGAAAAGAATGTATACTGAAGAATTTGAAAAAGATGAAATCATACCTAAACTCTCGCCAGAAATTAAAGCGATGGAATTTTCAGATGTAATGAGAATTAGAGATAGTGTGCAGAATGCTCTTAATGTACTAACTGAAGCACAGAAATCTTTGCTTGAACTATCGTTCTATGAAGGATTGGATGAGAACGTAATAGCTGAGAAATTAAAAATTCCTGTAAGCAGTGTTAAGTCAAAGTTACGTTTAGTAAATGCAAGCTTGATGAAGCAAATTTTTAATGACAGGATTTAGTAATGGATAGGTTGAACAAAATTGAATTAATTCAGCTTTACACAGCCGGGTGCATTAGTCATCCTGATAAAATTGTTCTTAAATCGCTAATGGAAAGTGATGAAAATTTTCCCTGGGCTGAATTAGCTGAATTTCAGAATTTGATGGCTATTCTTCCATCAGCAATAAATCCGGAGACTCCAACCGTGGATGTTAGAGAAAAAACGCTGATGAAGATGAGCAAGATATTACTGGGAGAGGAAATCTTAATAGGTGAAAGCAAGTTATCTCAAAAATCACCAGCAATTTCAGAAGAGCGACCAAAAAATTATGAATCAAAAAGTAAAATTGATTGGGAGTCGCTTTCTGTTTTAAACTCTCCGGTGGATAAGCCAAAGACTCCAGAAAAAGTAGAGGAGAAGTCACAAATATTTATTGATGAAGAACATCAGGAAGATTTATCTCATACTAGTTCTCACCTGGTATTCGAATCCGTTACTACAACCTCTGAGAAATCTAATAAGCCAAAAAAGAAAGATCGTTTTTCAGCTTTACAGGGATTTAGAAAATATGCATTATTGTTTGGAGTGGTGGTAGTGCTTGCTGTAATAGTCTTCTCTTATTTTAATTTGATAAAAACATCCGATAACAATTATCTTCAACCTGAAATCCAAAAACCGGTCAACGTATCAGTTGCACAAGAGGATGCGTCCATTGATGATTCAGTGCAGGAATTTGTGATTCCTGAGAATGTTCAGTTAATAAAGGAAGAAGAAAACGCTCAAACAAAGGAGGAAGTAATAAAGCAAATCCTCCCAACACCACCGCCCGAATTGCCCATGCCAATAGAAACTCTAGTGTCTGAATTCGCTGAGAACAATTCTGTAGAGGATAAGATTGAAGGTGAAGTTATAAAACAAATAACTGAACAACCAGCTTTACCACCAAAAGAAGAAAGTGCAATAGAGGAAGAAACAGGATATTTTGTAGCTGTGGAAGAAATGCCTGAACCGCTTGGCGGTGTGAAAAGTATTCAGGAAAAAATTGTATATCCTGAAATTGCTAGGAGAGCAGGTGTTGAGGGAAAAGTATATGTTCGGGCATTTGTTGATGAATATGGAAATGTAACCAGCGCTGAAATATTTAAGGGTATTGGAGCCGGGTGTGATGATGCAGCAATAGATGCCGTTCTTAAAACTAAATTTAGTCCTGGAAAACAAAGAGGAAGACCTATTAAGGTTCAAGTTACAATTCCAATCGTTTTCAAGCTATAAATTCCCAAAACTGCTCTTAAATTTTACTGGCAGTCATTTTTACTCGCCAACGGTTACTATTTGATAGAGATATTTTTCTCAAATCTATTTGATGCCCCTATAAAATAAAGTGACAGTGGCACTCAAATTGCTTTTTTGAACTCATAACTATACTTTTAATTATAGAAAAAAAACCAATTGAAGGAATAACTGATTTGTCTGAAGTTAAGACTTTAACCGATGCAGAAATAATGCTGAAGATAGCAAGCTACGATTCCAAAGCATTAGAACAGCTATATGATCGTTACACTCCATTATTGTATACACTCATAAAAAGAATAATCCCGGTGAAAGAAACAGCAGAAGAAGTTCTGTCAGAAGTATTTGTCATAATCTGGAAACAGATAGATCAGTTTGATTTTAGTAATAGCAACATCTACACTTGGATGGTAACCTTAGCTAGAAATAAAGCAATCGATGTGAAAAACAGAACTATAGGTAAAGTGACAGAAGAATACACAGATGAATATGAAAAGGAAAAGATACTTCCCAATTTATCTTCTGAAATTGAGTCGGTTGAATTGGTAGAGGTTCTTGAGATGAAAGATAAAATACAAGGAGCAATGAAAAGTTTGACAGATGCACAAAGGTACGTAATAGAATTATCATACTTTGAAGGTTTAGATGAGAGTGGTATAGCAGAAAAATTAAAGATACCATCAAGCACAGTAAAATCAAAGTTGCAGGTTGCAATTGGAAACCTGATGAAAAAAATTTCAAAAACGAATTAAAGATTATGGAAAAGAAAAAAGCAATAGACTTAATTAAGCTTGAAGTTTTAGACTGCTTAAATAATGATGATGCCGAAACCCTGCGTCTATCTAAAGAAGTTGATACTGATTTTCCCTGGAAAGAATTGGGTGAGTATCAAAATCTTGCTGCTTTCTTGTCTGTAGCTCTGCCACTTGAATTTCCGGTGAGTGAGCTTAAAGATAAAGTTGCTTTGAAACTTTATAATATGAGAGATGAAATAAAAGCAAAGCTTGATGCCAAAAAGAAGCTGGAGGAACCGCCGGTTATAGTTGAAGAAGAAAAGGAAATTATTGAAGAAGAATTCGTTCTTGAAGAAACAAATGTTCCGGTTATTGAAGAAGAAATATCCCCACTTTCTGTATCAGGAAGAATAGAACAAAAGCGCACGGAAGAAATATCAGCAAAATCTGATCTTCGAAACAAGGCCACATTTGATAAAGAATTAGTTGAAAAGACGGTTAAAGAATATCTTAAATCTCACATTGAACCTGAACTTAGATCAATGCGAGAGAGTATCAAGCGAAACTTTTTAATCAGTCTGGCTCTCTTTGCTATTAGCTTAATATTAATAGTAATTTTATTTGTAATGGGTTTAACTTAATAATTATAGAGCCCGCTTTCTCAAGACTTCATTTCAAATTCAGAATCCACTTCGATCTATCTCGTCTTTAGAAAAAGAACTATCAGCATAAGAATTATTAATGCCGGCCAAAGAAAATTTAAAACGGGTAAAAACGAATGAATAAATGTTCCCATTCTCCAATGACTACTCGTCAACAATAATGTTAGACCTGCAGTTAATAATATGATTGAAATTATTAAGAAAATTTTATTTGTTGAGGTGGATATATGAAGCACTAACAAACCAGATCCAGAGAGGATCAGAATGATCGGAACACTCATTTCACCGCTGGTATTCAGCTCAAAATTTTCTGAAACCAGAAAATAAACTCCTACCAGGAAAATTATCGAACCAAGAAATACCGATAATCTATTCTGCCTGATAGATTCACCGTAGACAAGACCTATTCCGATTACTATTAATGAGTAAGACAAAATATCCGCAAAGGTTAAGGGGATTATCTTGAATATTGAAAGCAAAAAAGAAACAACTATAAATAAAATAACAAGTACTGCCAGGTGATTTAATTTCATCAAAGTATTCTCTGTCCCATACTGGATGCAACCAGTTCAGCAGTGAAAGCTGCACTCTGGTTTTTGTGGTCGAGGATAGGATTAACTTCTGCTATTTCAAGTGATGACATACAGCCACACTCAGCAATAGTTTCCATTAGAAGATGTGCTTCACGGTAACTCAAACCCCCGGGTATAGGTGTTCCAACTCCTGGTGCTACAAGGGGATCAACACTATCTACATCAAAGCTGACATGAATATGATCAACCTTTTCACGAAACTGCCTTAGCACTTTTGCGATTATCCTGTGAATACCCAGTTTGTCAATATCGTTCATTGTGTAAATAGGGAGTTTAAGTTTCTTAATATTTAGCTTCTCGGCTTCATCAATACTTCTGATTCCAATCAGTGCACAATTTTCGGGATCAAGCTTTGGTGAGAATCCAAAAAAATTAACCAGTTCATCCCAGCCTAACCCCAACAGAGCTGCAAGCGGCATTCCATGAATATTTCCTGAAGGACTTGTTTCATCGGTATTCATATCACTGTGAGCATCTATCCAAATGACTCCTAGTTGTAATTTTCTTTTTTTGCAGTATGATGCTATACCTGAAATAGTCCCCAGTGCCATTGAATGATCTCCACCTATGCATAATGGAAAGTCTCCCTTCTCTAAAACTTTTTCGACTTTATCAGCCAACAATTTTGACGTTTTAAGAATTTCATCGATATACTTCAGATTCGGATTCTTAATCTTCTGTCTCTCCATTATTTCAATTTTGATATCACCGTTGTCCTCAACTTTGTATCCGAGAGCCTCGAGCTTTGCCTGAAGCCCAGCAATTCTCAGCGCCGAGGGACCCATATCAACACCGCGGCGATCAGCACCAAGGTCCATTGGAAAGCCTATTATTGAAACATTTTCTTTTGGAATGCTCTTCATTCTTTCAAGATAGATTTAATTCTTATTAAGCATTGTCAAAATAATTATAAAGCAGTTCATACTCAAAAACTCTCTTCATCATAGAAAACTATTCAGTATATTTTGTACAGATTAATTAATAAATTTAACTCAAGGTAGTTGTAGAAATAGTTATGTCAAACGGAGAAGAACCATATATAAGCGTTGGAATTCTTACAGATAAGAAAATAAAATTTGAGTTGTATGGTGATTTCAGCGTTGCCGGATCCAGAGACAATTTCAGCGGTGTTTATTCTGCTGAATTAAAAAATGATCGGATCGTTTGCAAAAGCAGCAAGCATGAAATCGAAGGATTTAATCAAATAGAATTCATACCTTCCGACCCCATCTCCGAATCCTTTTTGCTTAGAGATGTAGTTATTGGGAGTAAGTTCCATTGGGAAAGAAAAGAGAAGCAAAGATTTATTTATTCTCTCCTCTTGTTAAAAGCTGGGGATAAAATTATTGCTATTAATCATATTCCTCTGGAAAGATATTTAACCAGTGTTATCTCTTCAGAGATGAGCGCTAAAAGTTCCATCGAACTGCTCAAAGCGCAGGCAGTAATTGCAAGAAGCTGGGTGCTTGCCCAAATTGCCAGATCAGAAAAGTTAAAAGAAGATAAGGAAGCACACGAGACATCGCTTGAACTTAAAGATGAAGTGATTAAATGGTATGATAGAGAAGATCATAACTTGTTTGATGTTTGTGCTGATGACCACTGCCAGAGGTTTCAAGGTGTGACTAAAATAATATCGGATGCCTCTTTTAAAGCAATTGAGCAAACGAGAGGTATTGTAATGTTAAGTAGCGGTGATGTGTGTGATGCGAGATACTCAAAATGTTGCGGTGGAATTACTGAATCATTTGAAAATGTTTGGGAGCCTGTAAAGCATCCTTACTTAATGTCAGTGGTGGATTACAAATACGAACCGGAAAATTTTGCTCTCGACTTTTCTGATGAACAAAATACTCAAAAATGGATCACGGGTAAACCCACATCTTACTGTAATACCTCAGATCGTAAAATTCTTTCGCACATACTTGTAGACTATGATCGTGAGACAAAAGACTTTTTCCGGTGGAAAGTTGAATATACCCAGGAAGAGATATCGTCACTCATTAAAGAGAAGAGCGGAATTGATTTTGGAAACATTATTGATCTAATTCCTGTTGAGAGAGGTGAATCAGCTCGTTTAGTTAAGCTAAAAATAATTGGCACCAGCAAAACTTTGACTGTGGGTAAAGAATTGGAGATCAGAAGAATATTATCAAAAACTCACCTATATAGTTCTGCATTTATAGTAAAAAAGATTGGGAAAAATATTCCGGAAAAATTTGTTTTTTGCGGGGCTGGCTGGGGACATGGTGTGGGGCTTTGCCAAATTGGAGCTGCGGTTATGGCTGAGATGGGTTTCAATTTTGATGAAATGCTTTTGCACTATTTTAAAAATTCAGAGTTGAAAAAAATTTACTGATAAGTTTTGATGAAGATACTTTATTCCTGCTTATCAAAAAGTTGGGGAGGATTGGAAATGATCACAATCACCTCTATACAACAGCTTTTAAAAAGAAATATTAAAGTTGAACTCATCTGTTCGGCCGAATCCAGAATTCATATTGAAGCCAATAATATGGGAATTATGCTGCACCCGCTTAAAGCCAGCGGTTATTTCCATCCTGTAAATATTATACGACTCTCACTCCTTATCAGAAATAGTAATTACTCACTTGTTCATTCGCAGGCTTCCAAAGATTTGTGGCTGCTTGTTCCAGCATTATTTTTAGCGAACAGTAAAATTCCGCTCCTTCTTACCAAGCATGTTGGATCCTTTATCATAAAGAAAGATTTACTTCATAAAATTTTATACAAGCGTATTAACCTGCTTTTTGCTATTAGCACAGCTATTAAAATAAATCTGATTGAAACCACGCCAATTAAACCTAGCAACATTATTAATCTGCCAAACGGAATTGATACAAGCAGATTTGATCCGGAAAAAATAGATAGCAGAAAAGTAAGAGAAGAGTTTAAAATAAATCGAGAAGAAATAGTTCTTGGTATGCTGGCAAGATTTACTCCCGGAAAAGGGCACGAGGAGTTTCTTTGGGCGGCAAAGGAGTTGAGTAAAGAGTATTCGAATCTAAAGTTTTTAGTCGTTGGTGAACCAAGCAGAGGAGAAAGTGAGTATGCGGAGAAAATAAAACAGCTAGCAATTGAATATGAATTGAACAATTTGATTTTTACAGGATAC
>CAZLJI010000044.1:0-2044 GCA_964559565.1 uncultured Ignavibacteriaceae bacterium
CGAGAACATCGTAGACCTTCAGTATAACATTACCGGTCACAGGTAACTGATAACTGATCACCGTATTTGGATTGAATGGATTTGGATAATTCTGTTCAAGACTATAACTGAATGGCAGGTTTATATCTTCAACCTCAGTAATGATTGTATTGTTTTTCAGAATCCAGTTACCGGGATCAAACACTATTGATTGAGGATCTCCAACAATATCAAACTGAAATGTTTGAGTTTGTGCATCGTTAGGGAGAGTTACCGTTGTATCCCCCAATGTGGTATTCAACTTTATTTGTACAGGCATTGTGAAATAGGAAGGATTTGTATTCACAGCCTGGTATATAGTTATTGTAACATTATAAATGTCTCCGTTTACAAATGATTTATTCCAGCCTACAGAATAAGTCGGTTCATTCTCACCGTAAACCCATTCCTGGAAGAAATAATTTAAACTCTGACCATAAACACTTTCAGCAATTGCCTGGAAGTCTTCAGTAGTTGCAACACCGTAGGACACAGACGGATCAGAACTATAAGCTATCATAATATCAAAGAAAGTCGAATCACCGACGACACCTCTCAGCATATGAAGAACACACCCGCCTTTAGCGTAAGTTCTGTTTCCATTAAAAATTTCCCATTCATCTTCGATATTCTGAACCCATAAAGTTCCCTGAGCGTTTCTTGCTGCATTCATATCTCCGATAATTTGGGTATTGTATGCTGCCTTTCCGCTTTTTGCTTCGATATAAACTGCTTCGGAGTAAGTTGCAAAGCCTTCATTAAGCCAGATGTTATGCCAGTCAGCGCAGGTAATCATATCACCGTACCACTGGTGAGCGAGTTCGTGAGATATAACTCCAGATCCCCAGAAACCCATTGAAGTACAGGTTTGATGTTCCATTGCCCCGCCCCATTGAAATTCTGCGTGTCCATATTTTTCCTGAATGAAGGGATATTCACCGTAGCGTTGAGCAAATACTTCAATCATCTCATCGGTTTCATCAACAAAAGGTTTTACGTAATTAAAATTTTCTGGATAGATAAAATTCATTATCACCATTGAATCTGATTGTCCGTAGTGATAGTAAGTATCGTATTGTGTGTAGTTAGTGATAGCAAGAGAGATAAGATAGTTGGCGATCGTGTAATGATTTTTCCAATGATATGTGTGAGTGCCGTTTCCGTTGTTCACAATACTCTCCAGTGAACCATTGGAAACAGGAACTAAGTTATCAGCAACTGTAATCCAAACATCTGAAGAATCAGCTTTATCCGCAGGAGTATCTTTCTGAGGCCACCAGTAGGGTCCACTATATGACTCACTTAAAGAACCAATCACAGGCGTTCCGGCATGCGTCCCAAAAAAGAATCCCCCGAAATTTGTTCCGCCGGGAAGACCATGATAATAAACTTTTAATGTGAAAGCTTCTCCCTGAGAATATGTATGATCTAAAGTAATATCAATTTTATTATTAGCGTGTGTGTATTGTGCAGTAGTTCCGTTTAATAAAACAGAGTCAACTGTAAGGATGTTTCTTAAATCCAAAAAACAATTGTTGAGAGAAGTTGTATCAGCCTTAACACCAATAGTAACATTACCGGAAATATTATTTGGACTGTAAGTCACCTTCAAGTCCAGACCATAATATGTGACATCAATCTTAGAATCTCCGGGATAGAGAATTTTTGATAATTGTATTTGTTTTGAGTGTCTTTCACGTTCACCTTTAATCCAGGGTTTGTATTCATCCTGAGCAGTGAGAAGAGAAGTTAAGAGAAGTACGACAGCAAAAATTTGTTTGATCATTTAGTTCCCGCATTTTTATAAAAATAGTTGAGAACTAAAATAGGTGATATTTAAACAAAATAAACACCAGATAAATCCCTTATCTAAAAAATAAATCTGGTAATTATTGAGCTTGCTAATTGACAAACAATCCTAAGCTAAGTATCTTGCCCGCGTTTTAAAATTAAATACATACCAACCAGCTAACAGGAGAAATAATGAGAACAAACTTTTCTTACAAGATATTCTCATACTTATTAT
>CAZLJI010000044.1:2054-9642 GCA_964559565.1 uncultured Ignavibacteriaceae bacterium
ATTCATTTCAATTTTCATACTTTCAATCGGAGTGAATGCACAATCAAAGTATGCAGAATTGTGGAATGATATTTCGGAAATAGGATTAAATGCTGAAGGAACACGCTACATTATTCCACAATCCTACCGCACACTTGAACTTAACTTAGAGGATTTATCATCAGCATTAAATCAGGTTCCGCACGAGAATACAACTCGTGTAAACAGGTCATCATTTTTGCTAAGCTTACCTTTACCAGATAACACAAATATTACTTTCAGAGTTGTTGAATCACCGGTAATGGCTAATGAGCTTGCTGCAAAATATCCGGAAATAAAAACATACCTTGGTCAAGGAACAGAAAATACAAACGCACGAGTAAGATTCGATGTGACACCTCAGGGTTTTCACGCAATTATTTTTTCCACCAATGGGACTGTTTACATTGATCCTTATTCACTTGGTGAAACCAAGTTCTACATTTCTTATTACAAAAAAGATTATCTGCCAACAGAAGATCAGTTGAATCTGGAATGCAATGTTCTTGGAACAGATACAGAATTTGGTGACCATATAAGAAACCTTGTTGCAAATAATCCTGATGTTCTCATCGGTTCACAAATGAGGACCTACAGACTTGCTTGTGCCGTAACCGGTGAATATACATCTTTCCACGGAGGTACTGTTCCTCTTGGACTTGCAGCAGTTGTTACAGCAGTAAACAGAGTAACTGGTGTTTATGAAAATGAAGTTGGTGTAAGATTAGTATTGATTCCTAACAATGATTTACTCATCTACACAAATCCAACTACAGACCCTTATACGAACAATGATGGTTTTGCAATGCTAGCCCAGAACCAAACAAATGTCGATGCAGTCATTGGAAATGCAAATTATGACGTTGGACATGTTTTTAGCACCGGCGGCGGCGGAGTTGCCTACCTTGGAGTTATTTGTACGGCGGGATTTAAGGCAAGAGGCGTAACCGGATTACCTCAACCAATCGGAGATCCATTCTACATTGATTATGTTGCTCACGAAATGGGACATCAGTATGGAGGTAATCATTCATTCAACGGAAGCGCTGGTGCATGCAGCGGTGGAAACAGAAATGCTTCAACAGCTTACGAACCTGGAAGCGGCAGTACTATAATGGCATATGCGGGGATCTGCTCTCCGCAAAATCTTCAAAACAACAGTGATGATTACTTCCACAACATTAATTTTGTTGAGATGGTTAACTACACGACAAATGGCAACGGAAACTCTTGTCCGGTTATAACTAACACGGGGAACAATGAGCCAAGTGTAAATGTTCCTGCCGGAGGATTTACAATTCCAATAGGTACGCCGTTCATGTTAACAGGTTCAGCAACAGATCCTGACAACGATCCATTAACTTATTGCTGGGAAGAATTTGATCTCGGACCTGCTGGACATCCGAATTCACCTTCAGGTAACGCACCGATATTCAGATCATTCGACCCGGTTGCTGTACCTTACAGATATTTTCCAAAGCTCACAGATATTTTAAATAACACTCAAACAATCGGTGAAATACTTCCAACTTACACCCGCACTTTAACTTTCAGGTTAACTGTGCGTGATAATCGTGCTGGCGGTGGTGGAGTTAATTATGCTCAGATGCAGGCAATAAATGTTACAAATACAGCCGGACCTTTTCTTGTCACACAGCCGAATAGTGCTGTCACCTGGCTCGGTAATACAACTAATACAGTAACCTGGGATGTTGCAAACACAAGTGTTGCTCCTGTAAATGTAACTCAGGTAAATATTCTGCTATCAACTGATGGAGGAAATAATTTTACTGAAGTACTCGCTGCAAATACTGCAAACGATGGCTCGGAAGATATTTTCCTTCCGAATATTCCGACGACACAGGCAAGAATAAAAGTTGAAGCAGTTGGCAACGTCTTCTTTGATCTTTCAAATGTCAACTTTACTATTGAAGATTTTATTCCGGTTGAACTGACAGCATTCTTTGCACTTCAGACAGAGAACGGAATTCTGCTCAAATGGACAACTGCAACTGAAAGAAACAACTCAGGTTTTTCAGTTGAACGAAGCACGGATAAAATTAATTTTACTGAAGTTGCTTTTATAAACGGAAAAGGAACAACAACCGAAGTCAATGATTATGAATATACTGATAATATCATCGCAGCAGGAATATATTATTACAGGTTGAACCAAGTTGATTTTGATGGCTCGTTCACTTATTCAAATATAGTTGAAGCTGAAGTTGAAGGACCACAGGTGTTCAATCTTTTGCAGAACTATCCAAATCCTTTCAATCCATCTACGATGATTAAGTTCTCACTTCCGGTCGATTCCCGCGTGACAATTGAACTTTTCAATACATTGGGTGAAAAGGTTGATGAGCTGACTAACAGAGATTACAGTATCGGTAATCACCAAATTAGTTTCGATGCTTCAAAACTTTCAAACGGTGTTTACTATTACACAATCAGAGCAAATGGAGTCGATGGCGGTTGATTCGTTTCAACTAAGAAGATGGTTTTGATGAAGTAGTTCAATCGTAGGGACAAGTCGCGACTTGTCCCTACAAATTAAGTTCAGGATAAAATAATGTTTGGTGAGGTTTAACCTAAGGAAGCAGGTGTTACTTCAATCCACCTCTTGTATTCTGCAGATTTTCCTAAAGTCGCAAAACCGGCAGACCTTTGTTTCTCGGTTCTTCAAAGTTGAAAGATGAAATTTTCCTTGTGAGATTTCTGTTGTGAATGTATTTACCATCTCCAAACAGATTTTAATCATCTCTTCTGCAGTGTCAATTGATTCCTCGATATTCTCAGATTTCGATCTTCGCCCTTTTAAGCTGATACTCTTTTTTCCAAAATCCTTCTCATTGTATTTAAGAGAAAAAATTTGTGCATCTACGGGTCTATACTCAGTTCCAAGTTCTTTTTTAATCAACTCTTTGGCAGCAAAAAGATACAACGGCAGCTGCAATGAAATTCCAGTTGAAAGATCTTCAGCAGTTGGTTTTGTTCCACCGAGCTTGTAATCAATCACCTTCAAAATTTTTTCTGATTCATTGATATCAATCCTATCTATCTTCCCCTTAAGTTTTACTCTTCCGGCGGTAATACCTTCCCTAAATTTTTTCGAATATTTTTCTTCATGTTTTAATTTACCAAAGCTCATTTCAAAAAATTCAGGCACGTAGCCGCCGTCATTTTTTCTTTCTTCTTCAAGAAATTTATAAAGAATCGATTGTGTTTTTCTACCGTTAATCCCAAGAAGCTTCTCACGCTCGTAAAAAGAAAATTCTGGGATGAGCTTAAGTTCGTCAAATCTTTTTTCAGCAATTTTGAAAAGCAGTATCTCCGCAGTTTTAAATTCTTTATCATTACAATTTGAGAGGATAATCCCCTTGTCCTTCAGCATTGTGTAGAACTCATATAGTATTGAATGAATAAGGCTGCCGTATTCAAATGCTTCAAGTTCTTCCATCGGTTCCGCTATTGTTTCTAGTCTGAGAATATTTTCTACAAAATATTTGTATGGACATTTTGCATAGCTTTCAAGCTGAGTTGCTGAAAACTCTCCTTCTGAAATTTGGCTCAACTTGTTCTTTATTTCATCAGAAATGTTCTCTGATACAAACCCTGTAAATTCAGATTCACCGAATGGTTCTTCCATTCTCATCTTGTCTATCTCAATTGCATGGCTGATTCTGTTAATATCAATTTTAACTTCTTCCGGAAGTAGTAACTCTTTTCTTTGTTCGGGTGAAAGTTGGCCGAGAATTTCAAGAAATTCTTCTCTTGAATAAATCTCATCTTTAAAATCATCTTTGTTAATTTTTTTTGTTTCAAAGAGTGAAATGAAATCCTGCAGAAAGCTTGATTGAACCAGCTCACGCTTACCATCAGTTTGAGGATAAGACAGATACAGTTGTCTCCTCCAGGTACACAACGCCTGGTAAAATAAATACCTCTGTTCAACCTGATGCTGAACTTCTTCTCTTGCAAATGAACCGGAAAAGAAAATTTCAGGAGTAAATCGTGTCGGCAAATCACCATCATTCAATCCACCAATAAAAATATAATCGAAACTCAATCCGCGGATTTCATTCAAGGTTGTGATCTGCACTCCATATCCCGGTTTTTCTGGAATGTTATATCTCGTGAATGCCGCAGTTGTTCGTAACTGATTAAGGTAAAAATGAAGCGATAATTTTTCCTCACTGCCATACTCAAGTTTGATAAGATCTGTAACTTCGTCAATTACTTTAGCAAAAGTATTAAACGCAATCGCATCATTCTCTACAACTTCTGCAGGAGCATTGAGCAGGTTTACAGGAATATCCAGTCTGTAAACCAGAGACAATATATTTTCTCTGAATTCATCGGCAGTGAGTTTTGACGCAAATGGCTTAAGTTCCGAACTTATCTTCTCTACATCCGTTATAGCCCTTCTGTAAGATTGAATTTTGACTTCGCTATTATGCGACTGTTTCTCTGGCGATGAGAGTTCAGCAATACCGGCCCTAAGCCTGTTCAACCAGTTAGTATAGCCGGAGACTATTTTAAGTTCAACTGAAGTTTTAAGCAAATTCGAAATATCAATTTCCATCTTGTTCAGAAAACCGCCGCTGAATGCCCGGAAAATATTTTTGAAATAAAAATCATTCTCAAGAATTTCCAGCAGACCAAGAATTGTTTTTACCGGAGGTGAAGTGCTCAACGAAAATCTATCGGTAAGGTTGAATGGAATTCCATAAACATTAAATCTATCCCTGATTATTGAAGAATAGTTACCAATCAGGTTGAACACAATACAAATTTTCTCTGGTTCGACTTTATCATATAGCAAGAGTTTTTTTACT
The DNA here is from genome assembly GCA_964559565.1 of uncultured Ignavibacteriaceae bacterium. Lineage (GTDB taxonomy): Bacteria > Bacteroidota > Ignavibacteria > Ignavibacteriales > Ignavibacteriaceae > IGN2. Next base: position 6,911 of record CAZLJI010000044.1, read on the forward strand.
TCTTTTGCTATCAGTTCAATTTCTTCCTCCCTGCTCGACGCTTCAATCTGTGTTATCGAATTTCTGAAAGAAGTTTCCTTTTTCTCCACAGACTTAATTGAAAGTTTTTCCCTGACAATGTTCACAAATTTTGATTGAGTAGCAGGTGAAAGATCTTTTACTTCTTTAAAACCCTTCGCTTCCAACTGATGGTGACAGGAATTAAGGTGAGAAAAAACTGCTGGATTGTATTTGTAGTAATCAAAAGTAACGAAAAGTTCAATTCCGTCTATATCAGAAGAGGAGTTGATTATTTCAACTTCAGGTGCAGTGAACTCATCGAATCCATTTACCAAAACAAATTGAGTATCGGGATAAATAAACTTGAACGCTTCATTAAATATTTTTTTCTCTTTCAAGTTAAGTGATGAATAGATATCACCTGTTTCCCGAAAATTATTCCCAATAAGAGCTTTTTGGTAATCCTCATACACATCAGAAATATCAAGAGCTTTCAACTTTTCAGCACCAGATAAATTTTCTGCTTCCTCTTTCAATCGATGCGGAGTAATGCCGTGTCGTTTGTACTCAGAGAGAACATTCTTTACTCGTTCAAGTGTTCCAAATGGAATTTGATTTTTATACTGAGAGAAATAATTCAACTTAACTCTGTTAAAACTATGGTTGAGGAGAAGGACTGCTGTCTCTTCACTTATTAGGTTTACTTTTCCTTCAATTTCTGTAAGGATTTTTTCAGCAAACGAACCAATAGTTTCTATTTTTAATCCGTAGAGAGATTTATTTGGACTGAGTGAAATTAGCTCACGAGTAAGATATCGGATTTTTCTTTTAGTGGGGACAATTATGAGGACTTCAGTAATTTTACCTTTACTCAGCTTGTCGTTGATAAGAAAATCAATATCGAGTTTATCTATTTTTTGCTTGGTAAGAATCATCATGAATTTTTATTTGGTTCTTGAGCTGACAAATTGATTTAATTTAAGAATATTTATTAGCTTTAAGCCCAGCATTTATGCTATTGATTCTGATAAAAGGTTGATTATTTTAGTTGTAGAAATTTAAAGATAATATGCGACGAATTATATTTTTAATATTGCTCATTATTCCAACTTCTTTCCTGCTTTCGCAGGAAATTGGAGAATTTGTGCCGCCTAAACCACCTTTGGATTTTCCCTCTAATGCACTCGGTTTTGATTTGATGATTGGTGAGAGTGGATTCGGCTTTGGCGGATTTTACAGACGACAACTGAGCACAAAATTCACTCTATTCGGAGATGTTTCCATTTCTGAGGCTAAAGATGAACGAGAGATTGAATACATAGATATTTATGGACAAACTTTTACTATCGGTAAACAGAACCGTGTTTTTCAAATCCCAATTACTCTCGGCGCACAATTTCGCTTATTTGAAAATGAACTTACTGATAATCTTCGTCCTTATATAAATGCAGGTTTTGGACCAACCATTGCGCTAACAACTCCGTATGCTGAAGAATTTTTTAGAGCATTCTCCTATTCACAGACACATTATGCAGTTGGCGGATACGCTGGCTTTGGAGCAAACTTCGGTCTGGATCAAAAGAGTCTTATTGGAATAAACGTTCGCTATTATTACACACAGTTTCTTGACGAAGGTGTTGAGATACTAAAAGACAGATACAAAGATCATCTCAGCGGTTTCTTCATCACGCTGAATTTTGGGTTTATGTATTAAACCAAAAATTCAATTCAACGATAAACTCGCTTTCATTTCTTCCACTTAATAGTACAACCAATAGTAAAAGTTTCTGGGACTGATATTTCCTTTCCTGCAAGAAGTTCATCGAGTGCATTTCTTAAATAATGATTTTGCACTTTATTTGGTTCCTGCCAGTTATCATCAATCTTTCCATGAAAAGCTAATTTTCTCTCTTTATCAAAAAGAAAAATTGCTGACTGATAAACCTGAGCTGATGATGTATCTTGAAGAGAACATGAAGGATACCTTCCGGGAATTGATTACGAATCCAGCAAGCCGATATTCATTTAAAAAATATATTGAACGGTTAAATCAGTATGGTAAAGAGATACCCTATGAGATCAGGGAGATGATAAATTTCTTTTCTGAATAGTTCTCTTGAATAGATTTTTCTTTTAACAAAATTATTATTCCCGTTGATATGATGACTGATTCGGAAAAAATTCAAAAAGAAGCGTTGGATATAATTGATGAAACAATCCAGCATGACAGTTTGAATGAAATCAATTATCTGGTTCATTGTTTAACCGAGAGGGCTGTTGATAAAAATATCCTAATGTCCATACTCGAAAAAATTCATGCAAGAGCTGATATTGATCCATGGATTCAGAGGCGGATTAAACAAGGAATTGAGTTACCCCAAATCGCAGTTGGTGAAAAAACAAATAACGACAAGGAGGAGATCTGGATTTATAAACTCGGTTACTTTGAAAGAAGACTTCTTCATCGCGAAAAAAGCAGAAAGTTTCTTAATTACATTTATTTGCTAGGAAACTGGCTGGTGAGTGAACCGTATCTTCCAAAAAAATATTTACGATCGGTTATACGTCTGATTCTCCTATTATTCCGAAAAGAATCTGACATGGTACGCAAAGAGATTATCCGTATAATCGGCAAGATATTACGAAAACCTCCCTATAATATAGATCAGAGGATATTAAATCTTTTGAGTTCAAAGCTAATGGTCGGAGGGCTTTTAAATTAAAACTTATTC
>CAZLJI010000044.1:9652-11422 GCA_964559565.1 uncultured Ignavibacteriaceae bacterium
AATTAAACTTCTAAACGAAGCCTCCTGGGAAATTAAAATCTTTTCCGCAGCGGCCCTGCTCCATACCGAGAATCAAATGGTCATCCAATTTTTTGAAGATCAGCTTCTGAATAATTCTGAAAATATTCCAGAGGAAGAACTGTTTGAAATTTTTGAATTGATAAAAAATATCAGAATCCCTCGGATTACATCTATTTTGATCCGCCTCTATACGGAAAAAGTTACCGTTACTCAATTATCTGATAGATCTGAAAATAAATCACATGATGAATACAGTAATGATCCAGTGAATAAGGTTCATCTCTGGATTTGTGAAGCACTGGCATTGCATCAATCCGATCTGCCGTATGAAAATTTGATTATGTATTTAATGCATGATCGTATTGAAGAGTATGAAAAATCCAGAATAATGACCAGCCTTCTTGCGCTGAAGGACAAATTGACATATTCTCATATAGAAAGGATAGCGAGAGCTGAAAATATCTGGTGCCGTTTGACAGCTTCTGTTATGATTGGAGAAAGGAGGCGGATTTCTGAAATTAATTTATTAGGTTCACTACTGGATGATAAAACAGTGATTGTCAAGCAAGCGGCAATCGAAGCCATTAATAAATTGACCTTTCATGGCGCTATTACATTTTTTGGGAAGATGAAATCAACTACCTTAACGGATAGTCTTCCGAAAAAATATGAAAACAGTATCCTTGGAAAAACACTGCTCGAATTTCATTTGTTATCCAGCCCAAAGGAACAAATTTCATCAATTGTAACCGATGTTATACAGGATAATGTGCCCATTATAATAGAAGGTTTAGTTGAATTTTTACAGAAATACTCAAATGATGAAATTCTGGAAACCTTTTCTCCATTACTGGAAACAAAGTATAACTATATCTCCAGAATGTTTACGAAGCATTATCTTAACAATAAGATAAATCCATGCGCAGAATTAATTTTTAAAATGCTCCGACATCGAGATAAGGAGGTAAAAATACTCACTGCGGTCTATCTCTTATCAGGCAAATGTGCCGCTTTGTAAGCCCCAATCAAGATGCAGAAATTTGATGCGGGATATTATCCGGAATCAATATCCGGATTTTTTTCCGCCTTGATCTTCACACTGTACTATGGCAACTGATGCAGACACTCCTAAACGTGAAGCCCCTGCAGCAAGCATGTGCAGAGCTGTCTCATGGTCTCTGATTCCGCCGCTGGCTTTCACTCCCAATTTGTCGCCGACTGTTTTTCGCATCAGTTGAACATGATGAGTGGATGCGCCTGATTTTCCAAAGCCGGTTGATGTTTTTACAAAGTCTATCCCTGATGTTTTTGCAATTTCACAAGCTTTGACTACTTCTTCATCCGTTAAAAAGCAAGTTTCCAATATTAGTTTCGAAATTGTGTTTTGACGGCATGCTCTTACAACAGCTTTGATATCATCAGATACAAGTTTATAGTCTTTAGATTTCAATGCGCCTACATTGATTACCATATCAATCTCATTTGCGCCATCATCAATAGCAATACGCGTTTCCAGTTCTTTAACTCGTGAAGGAGTTGCTCCGAGGGGAAATCCGACAACTGTGCAGACTTTTACACCGCTGCCGCTTAAGATTCTCGCTGCTGTGGATACCCATGATGGGTTTATACAAACAGATTTAAAATAGTATTTTCTTGCCTCTTCACATAAATGTATGATTTCGTCTCTTGTCGCATCCGCTTTTAATAATGTATGATCAATTAATCTTGCCAGTGCAGGATCGGGACATG
>CAZLJI010000045.1:0-4743 GCA_964559565.1 uncultured Ignavibacteriaceae bacterium
TCAGCACGGCAGTAAATGTATGCAACGTATGCACCGATAGCATAAGCCGCTATCATCATTCCTTCAATTACACGGTACGGATCGCTTTCAAGAAGTGAACGATCCATAAACGCACCGGGGTCACCTTCATCAGCATTGCAAATTAAATACTTCTGATCTGATTTTTGCTTTGCAGCAAGTTCCCATTTTTTCCCTGTTGGGAATCCACCGCCGCCTCTTCCTCTTAATCCGCTTTCAAGAATTTCCTTTACTACTTCGTCAGGCTTCATCAGTCGTAAAACTTTATCAAAAGCTTTAAATCCGCCGTGAGCGAGATATGCATCAATCGAAACAGGATTTACAACTCCGCAATTTGCTAAAACAATTTTCTGCTGATGCTCGAAGAATGGGACTTGTTTTAAACTTATTACTCCATTTGATTTTCCGTGAGTGCCAAGAACTTTTTCTTTATAAATTTCTTTTTCAACAAGAGTTGTTTTAATCAATCTCGGAACATCTTTCACTGTTATTTCCTGGTAGGATATTCTGTCTTTCCCGGGAAGTTTTATATCAACTATCGGTTCAACTGCACAATATCCGATACAACCTGTTCCTTCGATTGTTGCCTGGATGTTTAATTTTTTAAGTTCGGCTTCGATTGCTTCTTTTACTTTCGCCGCACCTGACGCAAGTCCGCAGGTTCCCATTCCAATCATAATTATTGGTTGATCGTGCTCTTCATATTTTAAACGCTTGCGAAGCGATGTTATTTCGTGTTCGCATTTTTCATTGTGATGGCAAAGTGGTCCTTCTGTGCAGCACTGTATAAAGTGCTCGCAAGGTTTGTCTGTTGTGTGCCAGCATTTTTCGCAACAGAGTTGGTTGAAATCTTTCATTGTGCAACCTCCTCTACTTTTTCTGTTTTCTTTGCAGTCTGATATTTCTTCAGAATTTTCGGAATATCCTTTACAGTTATTCTTCCATGGTAATCATCATTCACTAAAATCACCGGCGCAATTGAACAAGCACCGATACAATTTACAACTTCAAGCGTAAATTTTTTATCTCGGGTTGTTTGACCTGCTTTTATTCCAAGTTCTGTTTCAAGTGCGTAAAGAATGTTCGCAGAATTCTTTACATGACAAGCTGTTCCTCTGCAAACACGAATTACATTTTCACCAAGTGGACTTAATCTAAATTGATTATAAAAAGTAGCGACTCCGTAAACCCGGCTAAGCGGAACTTGAACAAAGTCTGAAATATCTCTTAAGGCACTCTCAGGAAGGTATCCGTAAATTGATTGTATATCCTGAAGGAGAGGGATTAGACTGCTTCTGTCATTTACCTGGTAATTTTCAAAGATCTTGTTGTGCATTTTTTCCTCAGTATTATATTCCGTATTCGCTAATTTGTATTCATTTAAGATGCCATCGGCGGAGAAAGGAAAGTTGAGGCTAATTCAAAAATTCAAATCAATAGTTGATAATTGTAAAGTTCTTTTCTTTCTTTTGAGAAGTGTTTTACTGAAAGATGGAAAGCAAATGTGAGCTATATCAAACTATAATATTTTATAATTGCAATTCCGAAAAATGTTAGTTGTAAGCTGCATTATTCAAAGTAGTAGCAATTTCATTAAAAGGTAGAATAGTGCGGGGAAATGTTTGATTCAAAAATGAAGTAAGCACCTCATAATTGATTATGGGGATATCCATCAACTTTGCCTGTTTGATTTTGTTGTTGAAAAGCTTTTGTGAAATCGAACATCCATCGCACTGAACGATAAGGTTATAATCTGAAAGATTTTCAGGATAACCGCAGCTGTTAGAATAATCAATCTGTAATTTCTTTTTTGTAAAACGAATTAACCATTCCTGAATTTTCAATTTACCAATTCCAAATTCCTTCAAATGATTGTCACACCCTTCAGAAATTAATACCATATCCCCGTCTTTTAACTCTTTGACTCTTCTAATTCCACTGACAAATTCAGAAAGATTTCCTTTCTGCCTTGTCATCATAAGTGAGTACGTAGTTAGTTTTACACTTTGGGGAATATTATCAACAATCTTTGAGACAGTCTCATTATCTGCTATTATGAGAGCAGGAGAATGTTTTAATTTCTTAAGTGTATTTACTAATTCATTTTCTTTAACAACAACTCTGATTATATCCTCACCAAGTTCTTCCCGAATCATTTGAATCTGAGTTTTAAGCACACTTCCCTGCAATTCATCAAAATTATCTGGAACAGCCATTACCACCAGATCTCCCGGACCAATAAGATTTTCAATTAAAGAAGTTTTTTTTTCACCCGGCAACAGATGAATCAATTTTTTCTTAAAATTTTCTATTCCTGCATTTTCTTTGCAGGAAATTTCGAAATGAGTTACTTCAAGTGCTTCAAGTTCTGTAAGTAAATCAGCATTAATCCCGAATTCAATCTTATTGACAGCAACCAGAAAAGGCGTTTTTAATATTTGAAGGTGAGTGATTAAATCGGTTTCATTTTTATCAAGCTGATCTCTTGCATCCAAAACCAAAATGGCAAAATCAGCCGATGAAATTGCTTTGATTGTTCTATTCAGTCTCATTTTGTCAAATTCATCATCAATACCGGCAGTATCGATAATGACAACCGGACCATATGGTAAAAGCTCGACTGCTTTGCTTATAGGATCAGTATTTGTTCCTGGAATTTCATTTACACCAAAAAGTTCGTGACTGACAATACGGTTAATCAGTAATGATTTACCAACATTCTTCCTCCCCAAAATCGCTATATGAAGCTTGTTTGCTTCCCCTGCCTTGATCATTCGATAAATTTAAGTTAGTTCTTAATCGATGGTTTTATTAACGTGTTTGACAAAAACTATTCCATCGCTCATTATCAACGAAAACATTGAAAGCAAAGAGATTTCATCTTCACCAATCATCATAACTCTCAATCTATATCACTAATAATAATTTTCTTCTCTTTTATTAGAAACATTACTCGACCCAATCATATTTTGTCACACTAATGTAAAGGTAAGCTACCCGAAGAAGTATTTTTAAGATGACTTTCTTTATTCACATATCTTTCGCTCTTGCCTGGCAACTTCTGATCGAATTTGAATTGCAACCTGATCTTACGAAAGTAGGTAGCACTTTTAGATTCTTACTGATTTCTGATTGAGGTGTTTTTTGTTACCCCCTCAGTCAATCAAGAGAAGGACGTCAGAAGGAATAATGATGGTTAACCAAGCAGATAGAATATGAAGTGCTGAGACGATCAAATTTGAAATCATTTCACGTTCTGATAGAGAGAAAACCTCGCCTGACCACTAAGTATTCCGACAGATAAAGTGCTAATATTGACGTAAATCGAACTTTATGTCGGTAAAGGTTTAATTATTCGACTAACATACCATTAAAGTCGATAGTTTTGCTAATTAATATCAGGTAAAGTTGACTAAATCTCCCATTGGATTACTCGCGACGCCAACTTAAGTTTGTTGCGTCAATACATGTTAAACTAAGAAAGAGGTTCTGTTTGAAGTCATTAATAATTGTGTTTTTTACATTAGCAGTTGGTGCATTGGTTGGATTTACTGTGTTAAAAGGAGAGAAAAATGTAGAAAATGAGCGAATTTTAATAGAAGAATTCGTTCCGGTAACGGTAAAAGAAAACACCGTTAATACTTCAGCGGTTAAGTTAATTGATCGTGGAATTCTAAAGGCGTCCTGGTATGGACCCAAGTTTCATGGAAAATTCACCGCAAATGGAGAGATTTATGATCAAATGGCGTTGACTGCAGCTCATAAATACTTAAGCTTCGGAACGCTTCTTAAGATCACCAATCCCAAAAATGGCAAATCGGTGATTGTTCGGATAAACGACAGAGGACCTTACATTGACGGAAGGGAACTTGATCTTTCAAAGGGTGCAGCAATTGAACTTGGAATACTCGAAAAGGGTGTTGCAAAGGTTAAAATTCAGGAGGTTGCGCTTGGAGAAAGAAATAATCCAACAGTTATGGTTAATTGAATAATCTATTCTTTTGTTCTCAGCCCGGTCTTTTCAGATCGGGCTTTTTTATTCCTATTGAACTTTTCCATCCTTAAATTTGCTTAATAACATATTAAAGAATTTTCAAAAACTGAATGAACAGATTAAATCTCGGCTGCGGTAAGGACATAAAAGAAGGCTACATCAATCTCGATATAGTTGATTATGGCGGTAATAGTATACATGATATTAATTCATTTCCTTATCCTTTCGAAGAAAACTATTTTGATGAGATATACGCCTCACACGTACTTGAACACCTTAATAGCTTCCATAACACCATAACTGAGTTGTACCGTATACTAAAACCGAATGGGTTACTGATAGTCTATGCACCTTTTTTTCTAAACACAAAATACTTCGGCGAACCCGACCACAAAATTCCATTCTCAATCCGCACATTCGATAATTATGAATTTATCGGAAATCGTAAGCTGAAGTTTTATGAAAAATGGAAACTACACCACAGAACTAACTACGAAGGAAAAGCACAATTTGAAGTCTTGGAAAAGAGATTTATCACTTCGCATTTTGCAGCACTTAAGTGGATGGATTTTTTTGTGAATATTGAACCAGTGATTTATGAAAGGTTTTGCGCAGGTATTTTCTCACCTGAAGAAGTTTATTTTAAGCTGAGAGCTATTAAGTAAGTTTTAGATTATTCTTTTCTTCTGATAATTTCAATTATTATCCATAACCAACCAATCAGAAAACAT
>CAZLJI010000045.1:4753-11222 GCA_964559565.1 uncultured Ignavibacteriaceae bacterium
ATGCCACCAACGAGAGTTATCATTGCAAAAAATCGTAAGCCTGAAGTCGAGTAGAGGTAAAGTGAAAATGAAAAAAGAATAATTCCAGCCAGAAAAAATATTGAGGCAATTTTACCTTTGATATAATTATTTAAAGCAAGGATTAAAAGAATTATTGTATGAATAAACTGATATAAAACTCCTGTTTTATATACGTCAAGCATTTCTGTTGATAGTTTTTCTCTCAATTCATGAGCACCAAAAGCACCAATTGCTACCGCAGTAAAACCCGAAACTGCGGAAATTATTATCCACATTTTTTTGTCTTTCATTTCAATCCTCTATTGCATTGAATAGTTGAGTGTATTTTCTTTAAATTTGTTTGCAATTTAATCAATTAAAAAAAGAGATATGAAAACATTACAAAAGCTTATTCTCCCAGCATTAATAATCGCCGCAATATTTTTAGTCTATAAATTTTACTTTGTTAAAGGTGACAACCTTGGATCATTTTCCGACTTTGATCCAAACAATAATGCAGTAAAGGAAATTAGAGTTCAATTAATAGCAAACAGAGGAATTGAAAACACTGGTGGCGGAGTAAGCTTTTATGCATCTGATAAAGCTGGGAAAGTAGTTAATATTTATGGTGAAGCTCAATTGCCAAATGGATTCGAAGCTGCAAATGTGGTTATTTTAAGAGGTCATTTAACACAAAGCGGATTTCATGTTCATGAAATTTTGCTCGACTAATTTATGAGCAAATTCAAGCTTGTTTCTCACTATAAACCAGCCGGAGATCAGCCGCAAGCGATTCAACAGTTAGTTGAAAGAATTAAGGGAGGAGATAAATTTCAGACCTTACTCGGCGTTACAGGCAGTGGCAAAACATTCACAATTTCCAATGTCATTGAACAATTAAATAAACCAACACTTATAATTTCCCACAACAAAACTCTCGCTGCACAGCTTTATTCTGAGTTCAAATCTTTCTTCCCTGAAAACGCTGTCGAATTTTTTATCAGTTATTACGATTACTATCAGCCTGAAGCATATGTAGTTAAAAGCGATCTTTACATCGAAAAAGATTTTTCAATCAATGAAGAAATTGACCGTCTTCGTTTAAGAGCAACAACCTCACTCATAGAAGGAAGAAGAGATGTTATTGTTGTTGCCAGCGTTAGTTGTATTTACGGTATCGGTGCGCCGGAAGAATATGCCCGTCAAATCATATTTGTTAAAAAAGGTGAAAAACTCGATCGTAAAAAATTTCTGCGTGAGCTTATTGATATTCATTTTGTAAGAAATGATTCCGAGTTTGGCAGAGGAACTTTTCGTGCAAGAGGAGACGTAATAGAAATCATTCCGGCTTATGAGAATGAAGAAGCAATAAGAATAGAGCTTTGGGATAATGATGTTGAAAAGATTTCCATCATTGATTCTCTTACAGGAAATGTACTACGTGAAGTTGAATCTGCACCGATTTATCCAGCAAAATATTTTGTCACCGATCGTGAAAAGATGCAAAAAGCAATTTATAATATTGAGCTTGAGCTCGCTGAAAGATTAGAACAATTTCGTAAGACTGAAAAATATCTTGAAGCACAACGGCTTGAGCAGAGGACAAAATTCGATATTGAAATGATGAAGGAAATTGGTTACTGCTCAGGCATAGAAAACTATTCACGTCATATGGATGGCAGAGAATCAGGTTCACGACCATTTAATTTGTTTGATTACTTTCCCGATGATTTTCTTTTGGTTATTGATGAATCGCACGTAACTCTACCACAGATAAGAGGAATGTATAACGGGGATCGAAGCCGAAAAGGTACCTTGGTTGAATATGGTTTTCGTCTCCCTTCAGCACTTGACAACAGACCAATGAAGTATGAAGAGTTTATGGAAATGCTTGACCAGGTAATTTTTGTCAGTGCAACTCCCGGAGATTACGAACTTGAAATGAGCGGTGGAGTTATTGTTGAACAAATTATTCGTCCAACGGGATTACTCGATCCTGAAATTGAAGTAAGACCAATCAAAGGACAAATTGATGACCTGATTGATGAAATCAGAACAAGAGTAATTAGGAAAGAGAGAATACTTGTTACAACCTTAACCAAAAAAATGGCTGAAGATCTTGCTGACTATCTCGATAAAATTAAAATCCAGGTTCGATATATTCACAGTGATATTGATTCTCTGGAGAGAGTAGAAATACTTCGTGATTTAAGATTGGGCGAATTTGATGTTTTAGTTGGAGTAAATCTTTTAAGAGAAGGACTTGACCTGCCGGAAGTTTCTCTCGTTGCCATAATCGATGCGGATAAGGAAGGATTTCTCAGAAGTGCTAGATCCCTTATGCAAGTTGCTGGCAGAACAGCAAGAAACGTAAATGGCAAAGTAATTATGTACGGTGATGTAATAACGCAATCAATGCAGAAAACAATTAGCGAAACAAACAGAAGAAGAAAACTTCAGAAAAAATATAACGAAGAGCATAACATAGTTCCCGCAACAATTTATAAAAGTGTTGATGAAATACTCGCCTCAACTTCTCTTGCCGAGATGAGAAAAAAAGATGACAAAGAGGATTACGGATTTGCAAAAGTCGCAGAGCCTGTGCTGAAGTATATGAATAAAGAGCAGAAAGAAGATTTGATTGAACAGTTGAGAGAACAAATGCGAAACGCAGCAAAAGATCTGGAGTTTGAAAAAGCTGCTTCTTTACGGGATGAAATTTTAAGATTAGAAAAGATGGTAAAGTAATTAAGCTCGAAAGATGACATCTTTTAAAAAGATGTCATCTTTTCACTTCAATTAAACTAATCTATCAGATTTTTATAATTGAATCAAATTCTTCAGCCAGTTTATCCCCTTCATACAAAACCTTTTCTAAAAACAACCCCGATGGTGGAGCTGTTAGTTTAGCAACCTCAGCTGATTTTTTATTATTGAGATAGCCCAAAATATCATTTTCTGTTTTCCTTCCTCTTCCGACTTCAACCAAAACTCCGACAATTCTTCGCACCATCTTCCAGATAAAATGCGAGCCAACAATTCTTATCAGAATTAAATCGTCTTCCTCTTTTAGTTGAATGTCATCAATTAATACTTTGGTAGATTTCTCTTCCGGATCATCATCTGAGAATGATGAAAAGTCGTGCATACCAGTAAATAGTTTTGACGCTGATTCCATTTTCTTAAAATCAAGCTTGTCCTTTATCCACCAAACATAATTTTTCCCGAAAGCCGTTCTTCTTTTAGAAATTTGATAAAGATAACTGCGTGATTTTGCATCGTGCCTTGCGTGAAAGTTTTGTGAGGCTTTTTCAACTTCCAGGATATTGATATCGTGTGGAAGAAGATCATTAAGCTTCATTCTGATTATTTCCGGTGCGAGAACTGTCTTTGCATCAAGATGTGCAAACTGGCAAAGTGCGTGGACTCCACTGTCAGTTCTCCCCGAACCTTGTAAGTCCACAAAGTCATTTCCAAAGATTTCTCTTGCAGCTTTGACAATAGTTCCCTGAATAGTCTTTGCATTTTCCTGTTTCTGCCAGCCTGAATAGCGTGTTCCTTCATACTCAATAAAAAGTTTGAAGTGGGAAAATACTTTCTTGTCAGAATAATTCTTATTAGGGTTAAAACTTTTACTTCTTCTTGCTGACCAGTTATTTCTTATTTGCTTTTTCATATCGGCTTATCTATAACAAAGCATAATTTAATTGTAAGTAGAGAATTAAAATTGATAACAGTAGAGTAATGATGGTTATTAAAAAACCAACTTTGAAGAACTGCCAGAAACCGATTTCGATATCATATTTTCTTGCGACTTCAATCACAATCAGATTTGCAACAGCGCCGATGATTGTAGCATTTCCTGCAAGTGTTGCTGCTGATGCAAGCGACAACCAAAGCAAATCACTCGATGCTGAATTTAAAATAGGAAGCATTAGAATAGTGTAAGGAACATTGCTTACAATTTGCGAAATAACCAAACTGAGAGCATGCAAACTTACTATTCCTTCCAAATTATTACTGAGTGGAGTGTTATCAATAAACTGATCGAGAACTCCGACTTTTTCTATTCCTTGAACAACAATAAAAAGTCCTGCAAAGAATAAAAGTAAAACCCAATCAACTTCTTTGATAACTTTTGATGGCTTTATCTTGCCAATAATCAATATCAATGAAGCACCGGTTAAAGCAATAAGCGGGATTGATAGATCTAATGTATGGTGAAAGAAAAATAGTATTATTATCCCTAGAAATATCGGGACAGAGAATTTCATCGACTGAAAATTGTAGTTGAATTCATTCCCCTCAAATACAAGTCGATCACCATTCTTAAATTCTTTTATGAAAAATATTTTTATCAATAACACAATTAATATCATCCCAAACAAAGAAACGGGAAGAAGATGAAACAGAAATTTCGAGTAGGATATTCCCGACTGCATCCCGATTAAAATATTCTGAGGATTTCCCGTAATTGTCATCGCGCTTCCCACATTCGAAGCAAGTATTTCAGCAATCAAATATGGAATCGGATTTAGTTTTGCTGAGCGACAAATCTGAATTACTACGGGTGTGAAAAGTAAAACGACTGCATCGTTTACTAAGAATGCACTTGCTATACCCGTCACAAATACAACGATTGTTAGAAGTTGTGATCTGTTTTTTGAAAGTGAGATTGTTTTTTCTGCAATGAATGTGAAGAACCCATCTATCTCAAGCACTGCAATTACTATCATCATTCCTAGCAATAGAGCAATTGTGTTGAAGTCAATTGCCAGAACAGCTTCTTCGAATTTTAGCACTCCGAAAAGAATCATTGCAACAGCACCGAAGAATGCTGCGGATGGTCTATCAATATTTACTTTAGGAAGGCGTGTATAAATTATACCGAGAAAAGTAATGACGAAAATAATTATAGCAGTCGTTGTCATTGGAGAGTGTATTAAGAAATGATCATCTTAATTTCAACTTTTCTTCCGCATAATCATGAGATGTTTCATACACTCGAACTTTTATCTCATTCACATTTTCAGGCAATGATGCTTTCTCAATTTCATTAAGCAGGTAAAGACAGATGTTCTCCGCAGTTGATTGAAAATCGACAACTACTTTCTTCGAGTTCATCTTCTCCAAAAATTCGAGAACAACTTTATCATTCTTGTTTACCATGAATGAATGATCAAGCATTTCAATGATTGGATTGATAATCTTCTCTACATCGTAATAATCAATTATCATCCCCTGCTTATCAAGCTCGCCATCAAACTCAACGAGCATTTTGTACGAATGACCGTGAATATTTTTGCACTGACCAAAATGCTCAGGTAGTCTGTGCCCCATTTCCCATCTGAATTCTTTTGCAATTTTCATTACACACCTTTCATTTCAGGATGCCAGATATATTTATGCATCTGAAGTTGAAATCTTATTTTCAGTTTATCTTCTATTATCCAATTTACTAAAGTTACAGGTTCAAGTTTTCCGAATACTACGGAAAATATAACTTCACATATTTCTGTTAATGAATACTTCTGAATTTGTTCTTTACTCCATTCATAATCTTCCCTATCGCCGATGACAAATTTAACTTCATCGATTGGTTTCAGATATTTTATATTCTCAAATAAATTTTTCTTCAGCATACCGCTTGATGGACATTTCAGATCCATAATTATTTTTACGCCTGGATCAATATCTTTAATCGTAAGGCTTCCGCCTGTCTCAATCATTACTTCAAAGCCATCATCACATAATTTTTTCATAAGTTCAAGGCATTCATCCATCTGGACTAAGGGCTCACCGCCGGTAATTTCAACTAGTTTACAATTAAATTTCTTTACTTCTGAAATAACTTCATCGATAGAAAGATCTTTTCCCTCATAAAAGGCATATTCTGTATCGCAGTAAGTACAGCGGAGGTTACAATAGGTCAATCAGACAAAAACGCAGGGCAGTCCTGATTTGGAGCTTTCACCCAGAATCGAGAAATATATTTCATTTACCTTAGGCATAGTTTCTCTGTTTTGGGTCGTTTTTCTAACCTTTACTGCCATTCGGGCTGTTAAATTACTAAAGGAAAATTTGACATCAAATGAGTGAATCTATATATTTGTTCTTCGTTTTTTATCATAATTAATGTTTTTAAGGAATGGCGCATCATAAATCGGCTAAGAAAAGAATTAGATCATCTGAAAAAAAGAGAAATGCAAACAAGATGGTTGAGTCTAAGATTCGGACTTACTACAAAAAGACCTTATCTGCTACGAATAAAGAAGAGGTTGAAAAGTTATACAAAGAAGCTGTCGCTATTCTTGACAGAAGCGTTACAAAAGGTAAGCTTCACTCAAATAATGCTGCAAGAAAAAAATCCAACCTCACGAAACATTTAAATAGTGTTAGTGTTGCTAAATAGCTGAATCAAAATAGTTTTCATTTTGGACCTCCAAATTCTTTTTAGAATTAAAAATGA
>CAZLJI010000046.1:0-6836 GCA_964559565.1 uncultured Ignavibacteriaceae bacterium
AAGAACAAACGGAACCAAAATTTCTTTTTTATCATCATCCTGAACCACTAAAACATCATTACTTTTACCTTTAATCACATCTGAAACTATTCCAATTCTTTCTGTCTTTACGAATACTTCGCTAGCAATCAAATCATGGACAAAAAAATGATTCTCAGGTAAACTCACTGCATCTTTTTCATCTACAAAAATTTCTCTATCAATTAGTACCTGGGAATCTCTGAGACTATCAAAATTCTTAAACTTAATTATAATCTTTCCCTTGACATCTTTTACATCTTCAACGTAAAACGATTTCTTATCACCCCAAAAATCTATATAGACTTTCCTTAAGCTGAGGAATCTTTCCGGGAAATCTGAGAAAGAATGTATCCTTACAAATCCATCCTTACCAAAAGCTTGATCTATTCTCGCAATTAAAAAATATTCCAAATCTTTTATAAATCATCTAATCGAGTATTTCCAGCATCGCACGCTTACCCTGTTTTGCTGCAATAGCAGTCAGAAGGGTTCTCATCGCGATAGCAGTATTTCCTTTTTTCCCGATAACTTTCCCAACATCTTCCTTCTTAACCCTTAAAGTTAGATTAATTTTTCTATCTTCCACGATTGTCTCTTCGACAACCACTTGTTCAGGGCTATCCACAAGATACTTGGCAATAAATTCAATGAACTCTTTCATAAGTAAGAGCCTCCTATGTAAGCGCTGTGAGCAGTAATGTATTAAAGTACAGTTAACTGAACGAATTCAATTAATAACTCAAACAGAAGCAGCGCCATTAACTTCTGTTGTACTTTATCCGGCTGACTCTTCCGGTTTTGATTCTTCTGCAGGAGCCTGATTTTCCACTGCTCCGGCAGTAGCTTCAGCTTCCTGTTTAGCTTTCGCTTTCCTGGATAATTTTTTCTCAGTCCTTTTCTTTGAACCGGCTTCTTTCATCTTCTGCCAGTTCTCAATTTCGGATTTTACTTTCTCTTCATCAAAGCCCTTAGATATTAATTCTTTTTTAAGAGTAATACCTTTCTGCCTTAAAAGACTTTTTACCGTGTGAGTTGGCTGAGCGCCAACATTTAACCAGTACAGAATTCTGTCCTCTTTGAGCTCAAGGGTATGAGGTTTGGTCAGAGGATTATAGAATCCAACAGCTTCCAAAAATTTTCCATCTCTGGGTGATCTTGAGTCTGCTGCAACCATTTTATAAATAGGCTGCTTTTTCTTACCCATTCTTCTTAATCTTAACTTAACTGCCAAGTTATTATAACCTTTCCGTTTAATTCATTATTTAATCAATTGACTTTAATATTTACCTGCCCATTGACAGGTTTGCAAAAGATGATTTACCTGAAAAGTTTTTCATCATTCTTTTCATTTCTTCAAATTGCTTTAAAAGTTTATTTACATCCTGTATTGATGTTCCGCTGCCGCGTGCAATTCTTTTTCGTCTGCTTCCATTTAATATTTTCGGATTCCCTCTTTCGGATCTTGTCATTGAGTTGATAATTGCTTCAACTTTCACTAATGCATTATCATCAACCTGTGTATTTTTAATCTGTGCACTGAGCCCGGGAATCATCCCAAGCAGTGATGATAGAGAACCCATTTTCTTAATGACTTTAATTTGCTTAAGAAAATCATCAAAATCAAATTGATTTTTTTTGAACTTCTCTTCCAAACGCTCTGCTTCATTCTCATCAAAGCTCTGTTGAGCCTTCTCAACAAGCGAAATTACATCCCCTTTTCCAAGGATTCTTGAAGCAAGACGATCGGGGTAAAAAGCATCCAAAGCATCTGTTTTCTCACCATTACTAATGAATTTAATCGGTTTCCCAACTACAGATCTTATCGACAAAGCCGCACCACCACGAGCATCGCCATCGAGTTTTGTTAGAACGATGCCATCAAAATCTATAGTTTCATTAAAAGCTTTAGCAGAATTAACCGCATCCTGCCCGGTCATCGAATCAACTACAAAAAGAATTTCGGATGGATTTGCCATTTTTTTGATATCAGAAATTTCTTCCATCATGTGATCATCAACATGCAAGCGACCTGCTGTATCTATAATCACCGTATCAAAATTATTTTCTTTAGCATACTTCAGCGAATCAGTCGCCGTTTTTCTTGCATCAGGTTCATTGAGAGAAAATACACGGGTATCAATTTTTTCACCAAGCTGCTTCAATTGTTCGATTGCTGCAGGTCTGTAAACATCCGCAGCTGTCAGTAAGACTTTTCTTTTATGATCTTTTAATCGTTTCGCAAGCTTTGCACAAAAAGTCGTTTTACCAGAACCCTGTAATCCAACAACCATAATTACAGTTATACCTGAAGGATTAAGCTTTAACTCAGTCTGTGATGAACCAAGTAATGTAACAAGTTCATCAAAAATAAATTTTGTAATTAACTGACCTGGAGTTATTGAAGCAATTACTTCTTTGCCAAGTGCTTTTTCAGAAACTTTATCAATAAAATCTTTCGCTACTTTATAGTTGACATCAGCATCAAGTAATATGCGGCGAATCTCTCTGAGTGTATCAGAGATGTTCTTTTCATTTAAACGTCCCTGACCTCTAACCTTCTTTAAAGCATTTTCTATTTTTAATGATAAATCTTCAAACATCTTAATTTATTCTGATAATCATGGAGAGATTAAAAAGGAATTTATGAGCTGGCTTTGAGTGCATTCGCACCGGACACGATTTCCAGAATCTCTTTGGTTATAGCAGCTTGTCTCTCTTTATTATATTTTAAATTCAATGAGCGAATCAATTCCTGAGCATTCGTTGTTGCATTATCCATTGCAGTCATCCTTGCACTAAGCTCGGCTGCATTGGATTCAAGCAGTGCTCTCCAAATCTGAACCTTTAAATGTTTTGGAATTAATGACTCAAAAATTGAAAGCTGATCAGGTTCATAAATATAATTTGCTGCAGCTTTCTCTTCTTTATTTTCTAAAATGAATGGAACCGGCAATAACTGAACTTTAACTATCCGCTGCTGAATCATTGAAACGAATTCATTATAAACCAAGACAATTTTGTCAATCTCACCATTCAGATATTTAGGTATCAAATCATTATATAATTGAAGCGTTGACTGATACTCGAGAGTCGAAAATAAGCCTACGATTTTTCCTTCAATAGTATAATTTCTTCTGCCAAAATATTCAGTTGCTTTTTTACCTAAAGTAAATACCGAAACAGAACATTCATTCTTCTGCTCTTCATTTATATAGCTTGTTGCTTCCCTGATTATATTTGTATTGAATGCACCGCACAAACCTCTGTCTGCAGTAACAACGACCACACATACTTTTTTAACCGTTCTTTCAGCAAAGAAAGCATTAGTCTGCAATGAGTCATCCGCAGCGAGTCTTGAGAGCATTTCACCAATTTTGTTTGCATAAGGCCGTGCACCAACTATTCTCTGCTGTGCACCACGAAGCTTGGCCGTTGCAATCATCTTCATTGCACGCGTAATTTTCTGAGTGCTTTTTACTCCGACTATTCTGTTTTTTATGTCTCTGAGTGTAGCCATCTAAAATTTAATTAAACGGTTTTCTTAAATATTTTCAAAAAATCATTTGCTGCGTTATTAATTTTTTCATCAAGTTGTTTAGAAATATCTTTTTCTTTTTTCAAAGCTTCAAAGATATCCTTGTGCTTCACTTCAAAATATTCAAGCGCTTCTTTTTCAAATCTCTTTACATCGGCAACTGGAATAGAATCCATATATCCCTTAGTTCCTAAAAAGATGCTTACAATTTGTCTTTCAACAGGAATTGGTGCGTACTGTCCTTGTTTTAATAATTCAACAAGACGAGCACCTTTGTTCAATGTTTTTAAAGTTGATTGATCCAGATCAGAACCGAATTTTGCAAACGCTTCAAGCTCTCTGTACTGAGCTAAATCAAGTTTGAGTGAACCTGCAACTTTTTTCATCGCCTTGATTTGTGCATTACCACCGACACGGGAAACGGAAATACCAACATTGATAGCGGGACGAACACCTGAGTTAAACAAGCTTGATTCAAGGTAAATCTGTCCATCAGTAATTGAGATTACGTTCGTTGGGATGTAAGCTGAAACGTCTCCCTGCTGTGTTTCAATTATTGGTAAAGCAGTTAAGCTTCCGCCACCTAGTTCATCACTAAGTTTTGATGCTCTTTCAAGTAAACGTGAATGAAGATAGAAGACGTCACCAGGATATGCTTCTCTTCCCGGAGGTCTTCTCAGCAACAAAGAAAGTTCACGATAAGCAGCAGCCTGCTTAGATAAGTCATCATAAATTACAAGTGAATGCATTCCATTATCACGGAAATATTCACCCAGCGTCGCACCTGAATAAGGAGCTATATACTGGAGCGGTGCTGGTTCCCACGCTGAGGCGACAACAACTGTTGTAAATTCCATTGCGCCGTGTTCTTGCAGCTTTGCAACAACCTGTGCTACGGTTGAACTTTTTTGACCGATCGCAACATAAACACAATAAACTGGTTTTATACCAAGTGATTTTGCTTCTTCAGTGTGAGTATATTTTTGATTGATGATTGCATCAATAGCAACGGCAGTTTTACCTGTTTGTCTGTCACCAATAATAAGCTCTCTTTGACCGCGACCAATGGGAATCATTGCGTCGATGGCTGCGATTCCAGTTTGTACTGGCTCCTTTACTGGCTGTCTCTGGATAACACCGAGCGCTTTTCTTTCAATGGGTAAAAACTTATCAGTGTTTATTGCACCTTTACCATCAATTGGTTTGCCGAGAGGATTTACAACACGACCTAGTAATTCTTTCCCGACAGGGATCGAAGCAACTCGTTTAGTTCTTTTTACGGTGTCACCTTCTTTAACAAGAGAGCTTTCACCAAAAAGAACACAGCCAACACTGTCTTCATCAAGGTTAAGAACCATTCCGATTACATCATTAGGAAACTCAACGAGTTCGGTAGCCATAACTTTGCTCAATCCATAAACTCGTGCAATACCATCGCCAATTTGTAACACGGTACCGACATCGTAAATATCTACTTCGCTCTCGAAACCGGAAAGCTGTTTCCTTAATATCGCCGATATTTCGTCGGGTCTTACTTCAGCCATAATTAATTCCTTTTAAACTTCATTGTTTAATTGAGTGATATCTCACCCGTTAAAAATTGTTTCTTCAGTAATTCAAGTTGATGCTTGATTGAAGCATCGTAAAGTGTGTCGTTCACTTTAGCTATAAATCCACCAACTAAATTCGAGTCTGTCTTAAAATTCAGATGAACTTTTTTATCCAGTATCTTCTCCAGCCTGGCTTGTAAAACGCTTTTCTGCTCGTTAGAAAACTCGGTTGCAGCGGTTACAAAAACATTGGCAATACCAAGGTGGTCATCACGTAATTCCAGAAATCTTTTACCAATTGAATTCAACAAACTCTCCCGATTCTTGGAAATTACAAACTCAACAAAGGCCATCGAGTCCTTGGATATTCTTTTACTGAAGATCTCCTTAAGAATGTTTAGCTTTATTTCAGGTCTTACAACCGGACTATCAAGCATAGACTTTAACTCTTTACTTTGCTCAAGTGTTTGCACAAGAAGCCGCATATCAGATGTGACAACTTCAAGATTATTTTTTTCGAGAGAAGTTTCAAGTAAAGAAGTAGCGTATCTATGTAGAATTCTGAAATCAGCCATAATTAATTTTTCGCCACATCATTCAAATATTTATCAATTACCTGCTTACTTTTTTGAGCATCAAGTGATTCCCTGATTATCTTTTCTGCAGCACTGACTGCTATTTCAGCAATCTGGCCTTTTAGTTCATCAAAGGCTGTATCCTTCTTCCTCTGAATCTCCAATGAAGCATCATCAACAATTTTCTTCGCCTGTTCCTTGCTTTCTTTTATCAATTGTTCTTTCAAAGTTTCGGCGTAAGCACGACTCTGATCAATTATCTTTTTTGATTCTTCTTCAGCCTTTGCCAGGTTTGCTTGATTTTGCTCAAGAATTTGCCTTGCATCTTCCTTTGCTTTTTCAGCCTGAGCTAATGATTCCCTGATATCACTTTCACGTTTATCAAGAGCTGTGAGTATTGGCTTCCACGCAACCTTTTTTAGAATTAAAAGAAGAATAACAAAGGTAACGACCGTCCATATCATCAAGCCGGGATTAACGTCAAGAAGCCCGCCGTTGCCGCCTTCCGACGCAATGACTGCTAATGTAATTTGAGTTAGCATTTATTTTCTCAAATAATTTTTTATTTATGCTTTAAGAGCAAGAAGAATACAAATAACCAATCCGAAGAATGACATTCCTTCGATAAGTGCGGCAGCAATAATCATTGATGTTCTAATTGCGCCTGCAGCTTCCGGCTGTCTTCCGCTTGCATCCATTGCTGAGCTTGCAAGTTTACCGATTCCAAGTCCACCGCCGATAACTACTAGTCCGGCGCCAATACCTGCTGCTAACCATGCAAAATCCATTTAAGTACTCCTTTTATTTTTTGTTAATGAAATTAATGTTCCTGATGTACTGCCATTCCTATAAACAAGGAAGTGAGCATTGTAAATATATAAGCTTGTATAAGTGCTACCAAGATTTCTAAAAGATAAATAAAAACTGCAAATGCAACTGAAACGGGTGCGATGAAAATTGTGCCCATAAAAAATATCAAACCGATTAGCGCAAGAATAACAGTATGACCTGCGATCATATTTGCAAAAAGTCGTATTGCCAAAGCGAATGGTTTTGTGAACAATCCAAGAATTTCTACTGGTATCATAAGTGGAAGCAGCCACATTGGAATACCGTGCGGTACCAATCCTTTGAAGTATCCAAAAAATCCGTTAT
>CAZLJI010000046.1:6846-11060 GCA_964559565.1 uncultured Ignavibacteriaceae bacterium
TCCAAGTTGAATCATTAAAAAGGCAATGATTGCAAGTGTTGCAGTTACGGCTATATTACTTGTAAAAGTTGCTGAAAATGGAATCAACCCTAAAAAATTTCCAAACAAGATGAAGAAGAATAAAGTCAACAAAAATGGAAGAAAAGATTTGTAAGCTTTACCTAATGTTGGTTCAGCAATCTCATCACGAACGAAGATGATTAATACTTCAAAAAAGTTTGCCAACCTTCTTGGTATGAGAGAGGTTTTATAATTTCTAGCTACCAGGTAAAGGGTTAATAAAACAAGAAAAGCTGCAATCCACATAAATACAACATGCTTCGTCGGGGTTATATCAATTCCAAACAGAGGTGGGAGTTGAGGAAGATGAACATAACCGAGAAATGGGAGTTCTATCTCTTTACCATCCATAACATGGTGTAAAATCCAATCACTATCAGACCCACTTGAAGTATTTAGTGTGTCCGAAACCACTTTCAGAGTATCTATGTTATTGCTGATTGCCAAACTGGCTTTTTCTCCCAAAATTCAAATAAAATATCTCAATTAATAAGTAAAAAACGTAAAAAAAGAGGATTGAAAATATAAACCCATATGTGTTTATTTCCAAAAAAATGAGGGTAATTAATACCAGTGACAAGCCTAAAATTAGTCTGAAAAGGATACCTCCCCAAAGTGCAAGCAGAAATATGTTATTTGATTTATTTACACTTAATTTTATGAGTATTAGACCGATTAAAAAATTTATCATTGAAAGGAATGCACCAAGCAAAATAGATTTGAAAATCAAACCTGATATGCTTGAAAGAAGAAAGAATATTGTAAGAATGAGAAGCGTCAGAAAGGAAATGACAAATGCAACAAGAAGTAGTTGCCTTTCATTTTTTATCATTTCCAGCTTTCAGAGCAGATTTAATGAAAGTGTACATACCGGCAAATACACCGAAAAAGGCAAATACAATTGTTAGGATTGGTTTAGTCTCAAACTGGCCGTCTAACCAGATACCAAGAAAAACCATCAAAGTCACAGTAACAGCTAATTGAAGACCTAATCCAACATATGGACCAACATCCTTATAAAAATTATTGCCACCTTTATTCTTATCAGGTTCCAGTTTC
Organism: uncultured Ignavibacteriaceae bacterium; assembly: GCA_964559565.1. GTDB lineage: Bacteria > Bacteroidota > Ignavibacteria > Ignavibacteriales > Ignavibacteriaceae > IGN2. Next base: position 7,966 of record CAZLJI010000046.1, read on the forward strand.
ATCTTTTATGAAGTTGCTAAAGCAGATCCATTCGAGCCTTAGGATTGTCCCATATTACTCTTTCCATCAAAACGTGCACCTGCTTCTACTACTAGAATTTTTGTAAATACATCTCCTTTTAAATCAGCTTTGGACTCCAGGATTAGTTTTTCTTTGGCATTTATCATTCCTTCTACTTTACCACCTATAGTAATAACCTGACCGTCTACTTTTCCAAAAACTTGACCCTGATCACCAATAGAAACATTTCCCTGACAACTAATATCACCCTGAATTGTTCCATCAAGTCTTATGCTTCCATCACTGGAAACTTTTCCTTCAACTTTTACTCCATTACTTATTATGGTGATTTCTTCAGAATCCCCATCCATATTTCTGCTTTTCAAATTTTTCTCCTTATTTATTTGTTGATTATTAAAAGTGTTTCTGGGTCAACTGGTTTACCATTATGCCAGATTTCAAAATGCAAATGTGGGCCTGTTGTTGCTAATCCACTATTTCCGCTTTGCGCAATCAACTCACCCTGTTTTACGAATTCTCTTTCCTTTTTTAGAATTACTGAGCAATGTTTATAAATACTTAAATAATCATCTGAGTGACTGAGAATAATTATGTGCCCATAATTATTTGTGTATCCGGAAAATACAACAAACCCACCTGCCGATGCATAAACAGGTGTTCCATCCTTCACAACTAAGTCAATTCCAAAATGGCTTCTTTCTGGATCAAAACCTCTGCTAATATATCCATTGACTGGAAGAATGAAAAAAATTGTATTCTCCTGTTCTCTAAAAAAATTCTTTATTAGATTTATTAATCCTCCTAAAACATTACCTTCCCTCGGTGTTTTGTACAATTTCTGAAGTGAATCGTGAATAACTCTGAGTGAGTCAAAGAGTGAGGAATCACCCAAGGCCATAGCATATTTTAATTTTAGATTATCAGATTTTAGAAGCTGCAATTCTTTAGCGAGGAAAAATACTTTTTCATTCAGTTCCTCCATTTCTTCAATTGTCTCTTCGCTCTGAGAATAGTTCCCGGGCAAAACATATTTTCCAATGCCTGTTATATTAAAAAAGTAGTAACCAAAAACTGCTATCGCGATGGAATATACTGCTGCATAAATCAAAAGCCTTGTCAGCGTGAGCTTTTTTGATCTCGATTCGTGAGAGGTATCCTCTGGAACGATTATGATTGAAAAACTTTTCTTTAAGTTTTTAAAGTATTTCTTTATCTGCATTTTAATTAAAACTTTATAAAATCTTTACTAATTTAATTGAAGTAATTCAACAATTCTACAAATTTTATTGAGCCTTCTCTTATCAATTTTGGCTGTTTTGAGGTCATATCAATTATTGTCGAATATTTTTTTTCTATTGTCTCAGAATTATAAACTATTGCATCAACATCTCCTGAAAAATCATTAACAATTTGATCAATCTGTTTCAATGGTTCATCCCCGCTTCTATTAACGCTTGTTGAAATTAATGGTCGTGAGATTTCATTAAGTAGTTTAAGGCAAAAATCATTCTTCGGAATTCTCACTGCAATTGTATCCTGATTTATAATTTCCTTTGTTCTTAAATTCAAGTTAAGAATAACCGTTACAGGTGCTGGCCAAATTTTTTGAAGAAATTCCAGATGATTATCATAATTCACATCGACATAATTCAATAAGTTTTCAAAATCTGAAAGAAGCCAGATGAATTGTTTCTTTTCATTCCTGCCTTTGATATTGGTAATTCTTTTTACTACATTTTCATTAAATGGATTTCCGCCAATACCATAAATTGTATCCGTTGGATAAATAAATATTTTTCCTGAATGAAATAATTCAGCAGCTAAAATCAAAGCTGCTTCAGGATTTTCATCGACATTAATTATATTTTTTTGATCAGCCTGCATCTGTTAATAACTTCATTGCTTTCTCAGTTACCAGGTTAGAAACAAGTAACTTTCCACAATCGAATGAACCAATCGGACATTTATCAAAACCGTGAATTCCACAAGGCTTACAAAGAAGGTGATCATAACTGATATAATCACTTTTTGAATTGTATGGGAAGAAACCAAATCGTGGAATAGTTGAGCAATAAATTGTTAACACAGGAATATCTGCGCACATACCAAGATGAGTCGGTGCACTGTCATTGCAGATTAATAATTTTGTGCTTTTTAATAACTGAATAGTTTCGGTGAAAGAAAAATCACCGGCTGTTACAAAAACCGAGTCTTCGTTATCTTTTCTTAAATCTTCACACAGAGTTTTATCTTTTAATCCACCGATTAAGACTATTTGATATTTCTTTTTAACAAAATGTTCGATTATCTGTTTGTAATATTCAACGGGATATTTTTTTGTTTCCCAAACCGAACCAGGTGCAATCGTAATAAAATTATCAATTTTATTCTCTGTAAAAAACTTTTGAACCGTATTCTTGGATTCGGCAGATACTGTCATTTCAGGAATAATTTTCCATTTATCTACACTGTAATCATCTCCAATGAATTCCAAATTTCTTTTAACTTCATGAGCGGATTGGTCATATTTTACAGTGTGCTTGAATGCAAACTTCAAACTGCTATTCTCAAAACCGTATGTTTCTTTGGCTGAAAGATTCAAAGCAATTAGTGCACTTCGGAGAGAGCGATGAGGAGAATAAACAATTTCATAATCATTTGACCGGAGCTGTTTTATAAACCTGATAAATGCCACAATGGATTTCTGCTTGCCTTTTTTATCAATTTGGATTATAGAATTTATAGAAGGTGAGGCAGCAAAAATTTCTACGGTTGACGGTATGCAAAGGACATCAATTAAATATTCAGGTCTCCGTCTTTTTAATTCCTGAATGAGAGGCAATGTAAGAATTGCGTCGCCAGGAAAAGCAGTTTGTATGACAAGTAATTTCTTTTCTTCACTCATCTAATGTTTCCATCTATTATGCATCCACAACCACTGTTCCGGATTTTCGCGTATTATTTTTTCAAGATAAGATGTGTGCCTCTGACTTATTTCCAAAATTTTTTCTTCTTCACCATCCGGGTGATTTTGCTGTGATATTTCAACCAGATTCATTTTATACTTATAGTTT
>CAZLJI010000047.1:0-10960 GCA_964559565.1 uncultured Ignavibacteriaceae bacterium
TTGATTAGCCCTGTAACAAATCAACAATCCGTAGCATTAGTTCCGCCAGGCCCAACAGAACAATGGAATAGCGTTGATATACCTTTATCTCAATTTCAACCGACGGTTAATCTTACAGAGGTTTTTCAGTTGATGTTTACTGGCAATGGAACTATTTATCTTGATAACATCTACTTTTCAACAATGTTATCAGATGTAAGAGAAGTTGAGAATTCTTTCCCATCAGATTTTACTTTAGAGCAGAATTATCCGAATCCATTTAATCCTGCAACTAATATCAGATTTAGTTTGCCTGAGGCAAATCAGGTTACATTGAGAGTATATGATCTGCTTGGACAGGAAGTTGCCACGTTAGTGAATCAATTTATGAATGCAGGAACATTTGAAGTTTCTTTTGATGCTTCCAATTTACCTACAGGTATTTATACGTATTCAATAACGGCCGGCGATTTTCAATCAGTCAAAAAAATGATGTTAATCAAATAATTATTTGATATTCATGAAGCTGGTGTTTGCTTAAGCAGGCACCAGCATATATTTTTCTGTTGCACACTGTAAAACATTTACAGATAGTCGTGAGTCCTCAATTATCAAATCTTAATATTCAATATGAGTAAAAAACATATCCACATTGGCAATCAAAAAGCAAAAATAAGTAATGCACCAATAAAAGGTGATCTTGTTAAGATAAATAATGAAACATTTTATAAGATAGAAAACTATGATAAGATGAATCCCTTTCTGATCAGCATCGTTAGTGCGTCTGATCATTGGTTATATATTTCAAGCAAGGGGGGGCTAACTGCAGGGAGAAAAAATTCCGACAATTCTTTGTTCGCATACACAAATGATGATGTTCTCCACGATGTTAATGAGATAACTGGAAGTAAAACTATTATAAAAATGACTGATAAAGGAAAACTGTATTTGTGGGAACCTTTTTCAGCGTATTACGATGGCCTCTGCTCAATAACAAGAAATCTTTATAAAAATATTTCCAGCTCAAAAATTATTTATGAAGAAATTAATAATGATTTAGGACTGATTTTCAAATATGGTTGGACAACGAGTAATAAATATGGATTCGTTAAGTTTTCTGAAGTAACAAATTCCACTGATCAAGAAAAAGAAATTGAAATATTGGATGGAATTCAGAATATTCTTCCTTCAGGAATCAATCAGCAAATTCAAACCGAATACAGTACACTTGTTGATGGGTACAAAAAAAACGAGTTAATCGAAAACATTGGTTTGGGTGTATTCTCGCTTAGCTCGATACCTTCCGATCTGGCTCAACCAAGTGAATCATTAACTGCTACGACAGTTTATATTGTTGGACTCAATGTTGATAAATTCTTATTAAGCTCAAAGCAAATTGACAGATTTAGAAAAAATTTACCTTTGAAACAGGAGATAATCAGTAAAGGAATTCGTGGTGCATATTTCATAAACTCACATCTTAAAATTAAGTCTGGACGCTCAAAGGGTTGGTACATTATTGCTGAAGTAAATCAGAATGCCGGTAATATTGTTGAACTGAAAAAGTCTTTACTGAATAAAAAGTTTAAATCGATATTATCTGACGATATAAAACAAAGTCAAATCAGTTTGAAAAAGCTGGTTGCACAGGTTGATGGACTACAGTTAACTGAAGATAAACTTGCTTCTGCTCGTCACTTCTCTAATGTGCTGTTTAATATTATGAGGGGCGGAGTTTTTAATGATTCATATTTTATTGATAAGAAGGATTTTATTTCGTTTGTAAAAAAAACGAACCCTTTTGTTCTTAAAGCTCATGCTGACTTTCTTAATAATCTACCGGAAAAAATTTTACACTCCGAATTATTCAATCAGGTGAACAACTTAGGCGATGCACATTTTAACAGACTAGCCTTAGAGTATTTACCATTAACATTCAGCAGAAGGCATGGTGATCCAAGCAGACCCTGGAATAAATTTTCAATCGAAGTAAGAAATGAGAAAAATGAAAAGGTTTTAAATTATCAGGGCAACTGGCGCGATATATTTCAAAATTGGGAAGCTCTTGCTTTATCATATCCCAAATTTTTAGAATCAATGATTTCAAAATTCCTAAATGCATCAACTGCTGATGGTTATAATCCTTATAGAATTTTTCGTGATGGATTCGATTGGGAAATCCAGGAGCCAGATAATCCATGGGCGAATATTGGTTATTGGGGTGATCATCAAATAATATATTTATTAAAACTTCTGGAATTATCCAGAGAATTTAATCCTTCTTCGCTTATGAAGTTTCTGGACACAGATATCTTCACTTATGCAAATGTGCCTTATCGAATTAAGGAGTACCAGGAGATTCTTAAAGACCCAAGAAATACAATAGAGTTTGATCATCATTTAGATAATCGGCTTAAATCAGAAGAAAAACTTTACGGCTCAGACACAAAGTTTTTAAAGAAGGCTGATAACTCGCTCGTTCAGGTAAATTTATTTGAAAAGCTTCTTTTAACATTGCTTATCAAACTATCAAACTTCATTCCGGATGGTGGTATATGGATGAACACACAAAGACCCGAATGGAACGATGCAAACAATGCACTTGCGGGTTACGGTGTTTCAATGGTGACCCTATATTATATCAGACGTTACATGGAATTTCTTAAAGATATTTTAAGTGAATCTGAAAAAGTTGAATTTAAAATATCGAAAGAAGTAGAAATCTTATTTAAAAATATCTTTTCAACCGTGATTGAATTACGTAACAAGTTGGATGATGATTTATCTGATAAAGGAAGGAAAGATATTGTTGATAAACTTGGATTTTCAGCTTCAGAATACAGAAATAAAATTTATGCCCGTGGCTTTTCGAACACAAGAAAAGATATTTCCAAGCAAAATATAATTGAGTTTATTGATTTATGTCGATCGATCATTAATGAAACTATCAAAAAAAATAAGCGTGAAGATGGCTTATATCATTCATATAATTTGCTGCATATTTCAAACAATGAAATGAAGATTACAAATTTATATGAAATGCTTGAGGGACAAGTTGCAGTTCTTAGTTCGGGGTTTTTAAAGACGGAAGAATCGATTGAATTACTGAATTCTCTAAAACATAGCCGACTCTATCGCGAAGACCAGAATAGTTATCTTCTTTATCCCAACATCGAACTTCCATTGTTTATCCATAAAAATATCATTAAACCTGAGTTGGTTGAAGAATCTGAATTGTTAAAATTAATGATAATAAATAATCATAATGATATTGTTTATAAGGATGTTGAAGGTGGTTATCATTTCCAAAATGATATAATCAACTCACAAATTCTTAATAAAAAATTAATGGAGCTGGAAGTTGAATCTGAATACAAAGAATATATTAAGAATGATTCAGAATTAGTTTCTGATATTTATGAAACGACCTTCTGCCATAAAGAATTTACCGGCCGAGCAACAACCTTTTTTAAGTACGAAGGTTTAGGGTCAATCTATTGGCACATGGTTTCAAAACTATTGCTCGCAGCGCAGGAAGTATATTTTAAAGCCGAATCAAATCCTGACGAAGAAGATAAACTACCTAAATTAAAGAAAATATATTATGATATTAGAGAAGGCATTGCCGCCGAGACTTCGCCGGAAAAATACGGTGCCTTTCCAACTGATCCTTATTCGCACACTCCTTCTTTTGCAGGAGTTCAGCAACCCGGTATGACAGGCAAGGTAAAGGAAGATATTCTTTCCCGCATGCATGAAATAGGAACAAAGATCAAATCCGGAAAGATTATTATTATTCCTTCATTATTAAAAGTGGAGGAGTTCACAAAAAACGCCCACAAGTTTATCTACTATGACTTATCAGGTATCGAACAAAAGATAAAATGCAGTAAAGAATCAGTTGCTTTTACATTCTGTCAGGTTCCATTTATTTTCAAACTTTCTGTGAGCAGCAAATTAATAGTGCAAATCCAAAATGATGAACAAATCAGCATAAACGGATTAGATCTGGGAGAGGATTTAAGTCAATCGATTTTCAATAGAGAAAATAAAATTAAGCAAGTTGAAGTATTTCTTAATAAAAAAATTTTCGAGCAATAATTTAATTCCACAAGAGGTAGTAAAAAGTTATGTACTAAATTATTATTTGGAATATCTTCAGCCTAAATAATTCTCTTCCCATAGACCTACCCCTTTTAGGAATAGCCCCTTCTTTCCTGATAAAAAAATAGCGATTGACTTCTTAATAATACCTTTGATCTGGTCAGAAATTGAGCTTAGTGTCACTATTCATTTTTCAATCTGTAAGGACTTTGGATTGCTAATCGCTGGTGTCAATTGTAAGTTTTATCAGATCTTCAATATTAGCTGTTACTGGCAATAGGTCTCCACTTCATACTCAGGCAGGGGTATCTGAGTGCATCAATGGGAATAATAAGTTCCAAAACAGGCTAAAATCGACATTCTTAAATTTAATAGGATAGTTGCGGAGAGTCAGGGAGAAGATACATTACGAAAATTATCGCAAATTTATTCTTAATTCAACACTTTTTTAAAAGTTATTCTAAAACATTTCTATGTATAAAAGATTATTCAAAAAAAATCCCACCTAACCGTAGTTAAGTGGGATTGAATAGGGAAGTAGTGCTTCTAATTTTTTATTTCATCAAAATCATCTTCTCTGTTTTGGAAAATTTATATGAGCTTAGCTCGTAGACTTAGTGCGGAGTTGGCGGAATGTCTAGGTGACAGGGGATTGTAAATTGAGAATTAAGTAAGTAAAACATTTACTCTTTTCTTCCGCACACTTCCTCTTGCCGGTATGGAGTCGCGATTTAAGGAGAGCAGTATCTATTATATCAAATCTAATATTATTCCTCTTAACTTAAATAAATCCCTTCTATTTAATACTTATTACAATTGAAATTGATTTCGATTCCGTTACTTTATTGCTATAAATAATGTAATATTTCAAAACTCAATTTCATTCGGTCAAATCTTTATATTATATTTTATATTAACAGTACTTCATATTGTGGGATTACGATGTTTCAATTCGAATTCAATGAGAATACCCGGACGTTGACTCTGTTTGGAAATTTTGATGCTTCCAAGACAGAAGAAGTAAAAGCGGTTTTGGATAATGTTGAAGACTCGCTTAATATAGACATGAACAATTTGCAATTCATTTGTAGTTCGGGGATTGGTATAATGGTAATGACCTACCGAAAACTAAAAGAAAAAGGGAAAGATGTTTATCTAATTAATCTAAATGATCATATCAGGAAAGTTTTTGAGGTAGCTATGTTGAATAAGATATTCAATATAAAATAATGTCAGGAGAATTTGATTATTAATTTAATCTTATAGCGACTACCTAAAAAAATAACCATTAATTCTTTCTTACTTGAAAAACTTGAGTGGGATTATGGCTTTAAAAAATAGAAACACAGGCGGAGAATACGAGCTTACTTCTGGATCCAGAGTGTGCGTAATCGGTGGGGGACCTGCCGGAAGCTTCTTCACTTATTTTCTTTTGGAACTTGCGGAGAGGCTGGGGATCGAGATTGAGCTAGATAATATCGAAGCAAAAAATTTCTTAAGTATGGGACCTGCCGGTTGTAACCATTGTGGTGGTATAATTTCTGAATCATTGGTTCAACTTCTCTCAGCAGAAGGTATAACCCTTCCACCGGAAGTCGTCAATAGAGGTATTGATTCATATGTAATGCATACCGACGACAGAAATGTAAAAATTGAAACTCCTCTCCATGAAAAAAGAATTGCTTCTGTCTTTCGAGGGAGTGGTCCTCTCGGTTCTAAACTAACGGATTGGACTAGCTTCGATAAGTATTTACAGGATTTATGTGTCCAAAAGGGAGCTAATATAATAATTGATAAAGTAGTAGACTTAGTATTTGATGCCGGAAGACCCACCATTAAAACTAAAAACAATTTGCAAAAAGAATATGATCTAGTCGTAGCTGCCGTAGGATTAGACAATAAATCACTGACTATTTTGAAGGGAGTAAATTATAAATTTCAGCCCCCAGATACTACCAAAACTTACATCTGTGAATTTTACTTGGGTGAAGAAATTGTTTCTCAATATTTTGGAAACTCGATGCACGTCTTTCTAATGGATATACCTAATTTGGAATTTGGTGCTTTAATACCAAAGGGCCACTATGTTACACTAGTACTATTAGGGAAAGAAATTGACAAGAATCTCGTTAATTCATTTATTTCGTCACCACAGGTCATTGACTGCTTTCCCAAAGAATTTGACTTATCTAAAATTATCTGCTGTCAATGTTACCCTAAAATTAATACTAATACTGCCAGATACATGTATGGAAATCGTTTCGTTGCAATCGGAGATACTGCAACTTCTAAATTATATAAGAACGGAATTGGCGCTGCATATATTACAGCAAAAGCAGCGGCAACTACAGCAATTTTTAATGGTGTATCAGCAAAAGATTTTGAAAAAAATTATCTGCCCACTTGTCGTTCATTACATTTTGACAACTCTATCGGAAAAAGTGTTTTCTTGGTAACAAGAATAATAAAAGGAAGCTCATTACTCAAGCGAGGTGTTGTAAAAACTGTGACCAAGGAACAATACAAGGAAGGCTCGAAGAGAAATATGAGTACGGTCCTCTGGGATACTTTTACGGGAAGTGCCCCTTATAAAGAAATATTTTTAAGAACATTAAGGCCATCATTTCTTGCTTCATTACTCTGGAATACGATGACCTCTTTAAGAAACTGATTTTTTATTTAGAATTAATATCGCTAGGAAAAATTGTTCGATTACTAGAAGTTCGCAAATTATTTTAATAGTTAAGTACTGATCAGCAATTTTTTTATATATTTACATTAATCTTACGACTTAAGATTTTAGAATTGGAAAACTAACCGCAATGGTTAATCGTTGCCAGTTATCAATCTTTTGTGATTTGCAAAATGATTCAAATATTAAATATGTTGTCTCAATATCAGATTTACGAATTTGGCTCTATTCGTTTTTTTTACTTGAGCTAAGATAAATTGTAGTATAATTTTTGTCGTTAAAAAAGACTGTTTTGATCAATTTCATTGAGGGAATGATCTTATTACCTGGTGGAGTAATTACTCCGAGCAACTTAATATTTGTGGTTTAAAAAATTACTTCACACTACTTCTGATTTTAATAATTAACTATTATTAGGAAGGGTTGAATCATGTTACTCAAATCCATTAGTATTTTTATTGCATTTTTATTTCTCTGCAAATTTTACCCTGCTTACCTTGCTCAGCAAATGTCATCCGAACTTCAGGACCTGGCAATTGGATCTGATGTTATCCTTATAGGACAAGTCACAAAGCAAACCGCCAGCTGGAATGAAAACAAAACAAAGATTTATACTAAAGCAATTATTCAGGTTGATGAATATTTAAAAGGAAATATTACCGAAGGCACTGTAACTGTGAAATATTTGGGCGGAGAGGTTGGAGAAATCGGCGAGATGTATTCTCATATGCCGAGGTTTGAAGACAAAGAAGAAATTCTGATCTTTCTAAAAAAGGATGACAAGGATACTGAATACAAAGTTTTTAGTGGCGAGACCGGGAAAATCAGTATTGTAAATGATCCAAAGACAGGTGAAAAAATCACAACTTCAAATGTGCGGATTAGTTCTATTAAATTACAAATCAAAAGTTATATTAAAGATTAAAAACTCTAATGGCAATTTCGATAATAAGGAGCTTATCAAGTTAAAAAACGGAGGCTGTAATGAAGAATTATATAAACAGAATATTTTGCTTAACATTTTTATTAACCATCATAATATTATGCGAGAATATATTAGCTCAGTCAAACAATAACTCTTATGTGTTTAGTGGTGAGTTAAGTTATGCTGAAATTCTTGACGATGATCCTTTAACTACAGATGCAGATCAATCAGCTTACCAGTACTTCGATAATCCCTCCTTTAGTAATGACAGTATATCAGTAGAGGCCTGGGTGTATCTTATCGGAGATAATCTGGGTAAAAAAATGCCGATTATATACAGAGCTTTTGATGATGGATATGAATCATTCTCATTATACATTCAAGACAGGGTGGCTTATTTCTCCATTGGAAATGGAACTGGACTGGTGAGCACAATTAATCAGCCGCCAATTCCCGCGTTTCGTTGGACCCACCTTGTAGGGACATATGATGGACAAAATTTGAAACTTTATTATGGTGCAGATTTGGTTCAAAATGTTCCCGTTATTTTGGGTGCCGGTCATACTTCCGGTAGTGGTGGATTATATATAGGGAAATCAAGCAATGGGGGATTCCGAGGGTTGATGGACGAAGTGAGAATTTGGAGATTTGCCTTACAGGAAAATCACATAAACAATTCTGGGGGAAATGGAACACCCTCAGAAAACTTTCCGCAGTCGATAGCTGAATATCTCAACGGACGCTGGTCATTTACTGAATTCTCTTACTTCAGTAGTGTAAAGTCACTTGTAGATCTATCGGATTATAATAACCACCTCAAAATTTATAACATTGATCAAATAGTGAACAGCAAACATCCACCTTTTATTGTCGTTAATTCAACAGGTGATTTACCCGACTTGCTTCCAGGTGATGGCAATGCAGATGCAGGTAACGGAGAGGTAACACTTAGAGCTGCGATACAAGAAGCAAATGCTTTAACAGGATACCAGATAATATATTTCTATATACCGGGAACTGCACCTTATATAATACAACCAGATAGTGCTTTACCAGATATAACAGATCAGGTTTATTTAGATGCAACTGTCCAAGGTGGATATGTTGGGTTACCATTAATTCAAATAAACGGAGCTTATGGAAGCCTGACGCTCACCAGCGGCGGAAGTACTGTTCGGGGGCTTTTAATCAATAGTTCAATTGGATATAGTTTATCGCTTTCAAACCTGGGGAATAATATTATAAGTGAGAATAAAGTTTCAGGAATTTTTATAAACTCCCCCAATAACAGTATTTTTAATAATTCTTTTTCTAACTCCAGTATTGGAGTTGAAGTTTCCACTGGAGCGCAAGGTTCGGTTTTTTCTGCAAATATAATTTCTGAAAACACTATTGGAATAACATTAAACACCTCAAATTTTGCACTAACACTAGAAAACAATATCTCTAATAATTTAAGCTATGGTATTATTATTAACGGGAGTGGAAACACTGTTAGTAATCAAACAATATCTGATAATGATGGTGATGGAATCTTAATAAATTCTGGTGGAAATTATAGTGTTCTTTCCGCTAATACAATTTCAGGAAATACCAATGCTGGAATCAATCTTAATACTTCTGATATCGTATTAAATCAGGAGAATGAAATTTATGGGAATTCGGGTTATGGTATAATTATTAATGGCGTCGGAAATAAAATTAGTAATCAAATAATTTTTAACAACGGTGTTTCTGGTGTTTTAGTTGCTTCGGGAAACAACAATTCTTTCCTTAATAATTCCATCTATGGTAATACTGCTTTAGGAATTGAGTTGGCTGCTGGAACAAATGACTCACAGCAATATCCAACACTAAGTACAATGTACACCTGGCAAGACGAAACCGCGTTACCAGAAATTAAGGGTGGAACAGCAATAGCCGGGACTCTTTCAAGTACTCCGGACAGTTTTAAAATTCAATTTTTTGCCAATTCAAGTACAAGCAGTACGCGAGAAGGAAAACGTTTCCTTGGTGAGATTGAACTGTCAGCTGATGACTTCGATTTAACTGGAAATGCAAATTTTCTTGCTAATCTCAAAGATGCGGTTCTTCCTGAAATAGATGGGGAGATTGTAAGTGCTACAGCAACAAGACTCAATAGCCTGGGAGAACCATTAAGTACTTCTGAATTCTCATTTGCAATTGAGAGAGATACAGACGAGGGAGACCATTATTTGGTCAATAAAACTTTGGCGGGAATTCCTCTTCATTGGAAGGAAGGAAATGGTGATTATCAAGTGGCCACATCAGTTGTGAGTCTCGGTTATGATGATGAAGTGCAAAGCGGTTTTAATACGTGGAGCACTCTGGAGCAAATTAATTATGCACGAAATTATTATCCTAATTCTGAAGTGTGGGGAGGAAATGCTGATGGAATAAATAATATTGTCTGGATTCCAACAAGTAGTAGCTGGGAAACAATAACAGAAGCTCCGACTAACGTTGTTGCAGTTACGAGAACCAGATATAATGCATTTAATGGTGAAATGATTGACATTGATATTGCTTTTAATGGAGATCCCATTTCTTTGGTAACTGGTGAACATTTTTATTGGGCTACTGATGGGGATCCTGATGCACTCGATGTTCAAAATGTTGCATCGCACGAAATAGGGCATTATTCAGGATTAGCTGATCTATATAACCCGGGGGATTTCAGTTATGTTTTTGGAATGAAAAATAATAATGAGCTGGCTACAATGTATGGACGAATTGATAATGGGGAGACTTATAAGAACACCTTGCATCCTGGTCCATCTGATCCCGAGTGGTTTGCAAATCAATTAGAGATAACAAAATATGATATTGGGGGAATAAATTATATATACAATAATCTCGGTGATGTATATTATGATATCGTATTTGTCTTCGATGGCACAACCAATTTTACATCACCCGATGTTCTCAATGGCTTCGCACCATCTCAAAGTTCAGCAATGGAGCTTGTATTCAAATTGAGACTTGGCGATAATGTGGGGTGGGTAAATGGTTCGGTTACGGAAAACCTGGGAAACGACTTCACTTCAAAATTAAACTTGCTTAATGTTTTAGAACCTAATGCAACAGGAAACCTTGCAGAAAGAATTTTAGCCGCTGAACAATTATTTTCTGGTGCTTCAGCAAACAAGAAAATAATTATATTATTTAGTGCGGGTGAAATATTTCCATTCTCACTCATTACTGAACTGAATATTAATCCGGATATAAGAATTTTTACA
>CAZLJI010000048.1:0-2911 GCA_964559565.1 uncultured Ignavibacteriaceae bacterium
TTGCTGTCAATAAAGATTTGCTTGCCGTCCAGCTCCTGACTCTGTGAAAAGGAAAAGGCGAAGGCAAATAACGCAACGATTGTAGAGATAAATAAAACAAAGAAGAATGTGTTTTTCATTTTATGATCCTTATAGATTTGAGTTATTGAACTATACAAAATATTAGTTGCTAATTACTAACAAAGACAATACCACTACACAGTGTTAAGAAAGCGTACAGAAGCTAATCAAACTTAAAAAAACTTCTCGGTAATGAGAAGGTAAAAAGCCAATAATTCGCAAAATTTAGAAATATTCTTTGCTTTTTTATCAAGTCAATTATTTTCTCAAGACAACTTTTTCCATTAGACGGTCTGGATTTTTTATCTCGCCAAATCCAAATTGGGCATAAAGTGAATGAGCATCTTTTGTTGCAAGCATCCATTTCTTGATGCTCTTGAATCTATCATCCTCAAAAATTTTTTTAAGAAGCAACTTGGAATATCCCTTGTCTCTGTGTTCTTCAAGAATGAATACGTCCATTAAGTATGCGAATATTGTGCTGTCAGTTACTATTCTTGCAAAGCCTATTTGTCTATCGGCTTTGTAAACTCCATAGCAAATGGAATGCTCAATAGATTTTTTTACTGCTTCAATCGTTCTTCCTTCAGCCCAATATGATGATGTAAGAAATTTATAAATCAACTCAACATCGAGCTTACTTTTATCATCACTTATTATTAGATCATTCATCATTAAAAAAATGTTTAGACCGAATTAAATCTGAATATCTAATTCTTTCATCTTTCGGTAGAGTGTAGACAGACCCACCTGCAAGGTATCAGCAGTTTTTTCCTTATTGAATTCATTTGTTTCAAGCGCCCGAGTAATAATTTCTTTCTCAAATCTTTTTACAGATTCATCCAACGAACCAGAAGGAGAGAAATCAGATGGTTCGGTATCCGATTGAAATTGTGCAGGAAGATGTTTCACATTAATGAAATCCTCATTACAAAAAATAACAGCTCTTTCAATCACATTTTCCAATTCTCTTATCTCTCCTTTCCACTCATGGTTCATCATAGCTCTCATCGCATCGTTGGAGATACCTTTAATATTTTTATTCATTTGCTTTCTGTATTTATCAAGAAAAAAATCAGCGAGCAGAGGAATGTCGCCTTCACGTTCTTTTAGGGAAGGTAAATGAATATCGACAACATTTAATCTGTAAAACAAATCTTCTCTGAATTTTCCCTGGTTTACATACTCCTGAAGATTCCTGTTTGTTGAAGCAATGAACCTGACATTTACCGGAAGTGAAAGAGTTGTTCCGACTGGTGTGTATTCCTTTTCCTGAATTGCTCTTAAAAGTTTTACCTGTAGCTGCGGCGGCATCTCACTTATTTCATCCAGAAACAAAGTTCCGGCTTCTGCTGCTTTAATAAATCCTTCTTTGTCACTGATTGCTCCTGTGAATGCGCCTTTTTTATGTCCAAACAATTCACTCTCAATTAGATTTTCGGAAATGGCTCCGCAGTTTAATGCGATGAATGGTTTGTTAGATCTTTTTGAATTATAGTGTAATGCTTTTGCTACAAGCTCTTTTCCAGTGCCACTGTTTCCGGAAATTAAAACCGTACTGTCTGTATCGGCAACAGCTTTTATCATATCAAAAATTTGTCCTATAGCAGGGCTTTTACCAATAATGTTAGTATAGTCATAATCACGCTGCAGTTCTCTTCGGAGAATCCTGTTTTCAAGATGCAGATCGCGAACTTCAAAAAGCTTTTTAACTTTTATCAGAAGCTCGTCAAACTCCACAGGTTTTAAAATATAATCGCTGGCACCACTTCGTAATGCGGCAATAGCTGTCTCCATTGATCCATATGCTGTAATAACGATTGTATTTGTTTGTAGGTTCACTTTCTTTAATTCATCAAGAAGCTCAATCCCTTTCATCTCAGGCATTTCCAAATCAGTAATCACTAAATCGTAGGAGGATTCTTTAAGCATTTCAAAAGCTATTTTTCCATTTGCTGATTCTTCAACTTCATATTTCTCTTTTCTTAAAATGTATGATAGTGATTCGCGGATTATATCTTCATCATCAACTACCAGAATTCTTTCAGCCATCTTTGATTCCTTATTTTATTTTTCTACAGGAAGCTTTATTGTAAAAGTAGTTCCTATCCCTTTGCTACTTTGAACTTCTAATTTTCCCTGAAAGCTTTTGATTATTCCGTAACTAACCCATAAACCCAGACCTGTCCCTCTTCCCTGGGACTTCGTTGTGAAAAATGGTTCAAATATTTTGGTCAGGTTTTCTTCACTTATACCGCTACCAGTATCAGTGAAAGTTAAAATAGTCTCGTCCTTAAAAAGGGCTGACTCGATGCTTATTCGTTTTTCTTTTTTATCATCATCAATTTCATTTATAGCGTCAACTGCATTTAGGAGAATATTAACAAATACTTGTTCAAGTTGATCAGCAACAAGAGGAAGATTGGGTATATCATCACTTAGCTTGACATCAAACGCAATTGTCTTTGCTTTTGTACCAACTTTGGTTATCTCAACAGCTTCTTTCAGGCATTCATTAATGTTAACTCTCTGCAGTTCAAAGTTTGATGGTCTTGAGAAATCAACGAGGTCACGGATTATTTTAGATATTCTAGTAACCTGGCTTTTAACAAGATTTAATTTTTCCTTGATGAAGACGTCTTCAGTACTCCGTTGTGCAACTTGGACAAGCGCTGAAATAGAAGCAAGTGGATTACCAACTTCATGAGCAATTCCTGCGGCTAATGTTCCGATGCTTTCCATTTTTTGAGTATGGATTAATTGCTTTTCTAAAGTTCGTTTTTCACTTAAGTCGCGGTGAATTCCGAAGTAACCGGTTATTTTTTCATCCTTGTCAAAAATAGGTGATATT
>CAZLJI010000048.1:2921-4009 GCA_964559565.1 uncultured Ignavibacteriaceae bacterium
AAGTTGGGTGTAAAATGGTTCGCCACTCTTTTTCCGATCTTCAACCTCTCCAAACCAAACTTTTCCGCTTGATATTGTCTGCCACATTTTATCCCAGAATTTCTTATTTAGTTTTCCGCTTCCAAAAATTCTGGGATTTTTACCGATCAATTCCTCTTTGCTGTAACCGCTGGCTTTGACTAATGCAGGATTAACATATATCATTTTACCGTGGAAATCGGTTATCTGAATGGGATTAAGGCTGCTTTCTGCAATATTGAAAAATCGTTGAAGTTCTATTTCCTTAACCTTCTCCTGAGTGATGTCTTTTACAACGGCGAAAACATACTCAATTTTCTTCCCGGCAATATTAAACTTATGAAATGAGAATGATATTCTTACATCAATTTCTTTTTCTGCGAGAAGAAACTGTGTTTCAATATCCGTTGTTCTGTTAAAGCTGAGACACTGGAAGAATATATTATTAACATTTTCCCTATTACATAAGTCCACCAGATCAAGAAAATTTGTTGGATTAGTATTTAAGTTGGCTTTAATTACCTCATTAACCTTTTTATTTTGGTTGAGAATTTCACCGTTTACATCGAGGAGGAAATACATATCAGGCAAGGAATCAAATAAGTCAAAACCAAATAATGGCATATCACTAATCGATTCTGATTTAGCTGATTTGTTGGCAGCAGATGTTTTTTTTGAATTTATTGGGGAACGCATAATTTGATGCCAAATATAAAGCTAAAAGGCCTTACAATCGAGGCAATTCTGATAGAGAAGATGCTAAATAATACCCTTTGCTTTCATTAGTTCGGCACAAAGAATAGCTCCCCCGGCAGCACCTCTTACAGTATTATGAGAGAGAATTACAAAACTGTAATCGAAGATTTTATCTTTTTTAAGCCTTCCAATTGAAACCGCCATCCCTTTATCGGCATCACGTTGATGTTTTGGCTGCGGAAATGATTCGTCTTCGTCGTAGCGAATTGGCTTGATCGGTGCTAATGGAAGTTGAAGTTTCTGTGGTACAGATTCAAATTTTTTCCATGTCTGAATTATTTCATCTGCCGAAACTTTCTTTTTCAAATTTATCT
>CAZLJI010000048.1:4019-10908 GCA_964559565.1 uncultured Ignavibacteriaceae bacterium
TGACATTTACTCTGTTACATTGAGCGCTTACTTTAAAATCGTTGAACGAAATTTCAGTATTGTTTAACTTCCCTAAAATTTTCAGCGGCTCGATTTCTACTTTTGGCTCTTCTCCCTTTATGAAAGGAATTACATTATCTTCAATATCAAGATTTACTACTCTTGGATGACCGGCGCCAGAGATTGCTTGCATCGTCACGACATTAACAGATTCAAGTCCGAAATTATCAAGAAGAGGTTTGAGTGCTATAACAAGCCCAATAACAGAACAGTTTGGATTTGTAACAATACAGCCTTCCCCATATTTCTGCGTTCTGATAAGTTCGAGATGATCGGGATTTACTTCAGGAATAAGAAGAGGAACATCTTCATCCATCCGGTGATTTTTTGAATTTGAAATTACTTTGTACCCAGCTTTAGCAAATTCAGTTTCAACTTCACCAGCAACATTGGAATCCAAACCAGAGAATACAATTTTAGATTTTAATATTGGTTCACACTTTTGTACGAGAATTTTCCCAACACTTTCCGGAAATGTAGTAGGGAGGAACCAATCTACAGCATCTTTGTATTTTTTACCTGCAGACTTATCTGAAGCACATAGTTCTGTTATTTCGAACCAGGGATGATCTGCCAGAAGTTGAACGAACTTTTGCCCAACACTTCCTGTTGCGCCTAATATTGCGACGGGTATTTTTTCTTCGGATTTAATCAAAACTAATTCGTTAAATATTTCTTATTTTAATGATGCGTAAGATAATAAATAATGCCAATCAGTTGTTATGAAAATAGCCTTAGTTCAATATAGCTCAACCTGGGAAGATAAAGAGACAAACAAGAAAAAAATTCTTTCACTTCTGCAGGATCTTAATGGAATCGAACTTCTCATTTTTCCCGAAATGACTCTGACCGGATTCACGATGAAGTCTGATGAAATGTCGGAAACTATTCAGGGAGATTCATTTAAATTTTTTGCCTCATTAGCTAAAGAAAAATCCGCGAACATTTTTGCAGGAATAATTGAGCAGCGAGACAAACGTAATTACAACTCTCTCATTCATATCAAACCTGATGGGAATCTTTTAAAGCTCTATAGAAAAATTCATCCGTTTTCATATTCAGGTGAAAACGAGCATTACTATGCAGGGACAAAACCTGCATATACAAAAATCAGAAAATGGAAAATTGGATTAAGTATTTGTTACGATTTACGTTTTCCTGAGCTCTACAGAAAATATGGAAAGAAAAAAGCGCACCTTATTGTAAACATAGCTAACTGGCCTGACACACGAATTGAACACTGGCGAACTTTGTTGAAAGCCCGTGCGATTGAAAACCAATGTTACGTAGCTGGAGTTAACAGAATAGGGAAGGATCCGAAATTAAATTATGTCGGTTTAAGCAGTGTGTTTGACCCGATGGGAAAAGAATTAGCAGCGGTTGAAAATGAAGAAAAAATTATAATCGTTGATTTGGATAAGAACTATGTGAGTGAAGTCAGGACAAAGTTTCCTTTTCTTGATGACATTAAATTGATCTGAATCAATCCTACGATAGTATTCTATTAATCTTTTTTTGTCTTAATCATCAGCAAGTGAATTGTCACGCCTATTGCAATCGCAAACAATAAAAATCTAATATACCATAACTCGGTGAAAAGTATTGCGGAGGCTGAGATCATAATCCAAAGAAAAGTGATGTTGAAGATTTTTGATTTAATAGTGAGTCCGGTCCCATCCTGATAATTCTTTATATACATTCCAAGGATTTTATGATTTCTAAGCCACTCATTTGCTTGAGGAGAACTTTTAATAAAACATGCTGATGCAAGAATCAGAAAAATTGTTGTGGGCAAAATTGGCAGGAAAATCCCTATAACACCAATTGCTACTAATATTACACCACTGATGAAATATAAGTAGCGATAAATGCCGCGCAGTTTTACACTTTGAGATTCTGTCTTTTGCATTCTTAATTTTTGATTATGTTTTATAAAAGTAAATTACTTCAATTTGAACTTATAAGTCAAATTGATAATTTTTATCTCATTAAAAATAAAATATATGAATCAGTCTATTAAAGCGACTCGAATACCCTATCTCCTTAGAAGATAGAATTTTGAGTGAAGTTTCTGACAAAATTTAGCAAAACAAGAAAGGGTTGATTGGGCACTAAATATGTTTACAATTAAAAGGAAAATAAATTTTTACGACTGCGATCCTGCAGGGATATTATTTTACGCAAATTTATTTGAAATCAGTCACTCCGTTTACGAGGAAATGATCAACAGCTTCAATTTAAAAAAAGATTATTGGATCAATGATGAGTTCGTTGTACCGATCATAAAAACAGACGGAGCTTACTTCAAACCTTTGAGAGCAGGGGAAACAGTATCAATTAATCTCACAGTCACGCACAGAAAAGAAAATTCATTCGAGTTGACTTTCGAGTGGATTGACAAATCTGGTGAACTTGCTGCAAAGGCAAGAACGGTTCATGTTTTTGTTGATAAAAAGAGATGGGTGAAAATTCCCATTTACGCTGAAATAGTTAAAGGTTTAGAATCACATCAAAGGGATGTTAACCTGTAACGGTTAATCAATTTATCTTTTTCTATTTTGCCAAGTTCTGTTTTTGGTAACAGTTCTTCGAAGAAAATCTTTTTTGGAATTTTAAAATCAGAAATTTTATCTCGCAAGAATATTTTTAATTCATCGTAAGAAATTCTTTCTGAATTGTTTTTAAACACTACTGCGGCAGCTATTATCTCTCCCCATTCTGGATCTTTGAGTGGAAAGACAACAGCTTCAGATATTGATGGATGTTGTAGTAAAGCTCTCTCAACCTCTATCGGGTTTACATTTTCTCCGCCTGTTGAGATGAGATAATTCTTTCTCCCCTCTATGAACAGAAAGCCATCTTCATCCAGATAACCAAAATCACCGGTATAGTAAAATCCGTTTTTAACCACTCGTTTAGTTTCTGATTCATCCATATATCCCGACATCAAAGAATTTGATTGAACGACAATTTCACCAATCTCGAACGGCTTTAATTCATTTCCTTCATTGTCAAAAATAAAAATCCTATTAGTTGGAACCGCCCTTCCAACTGAATTAGCTTTAAAAATAATTTCATCCTTAAGAAGAGCAGATACAAATGACGAAGTTTCGGTAGAACCATAAACTATATTCACCGGCCAGCCGAGTTCATATGCCTGGCGGATTATCTCTTGATCAGAAAATCCACCCCCGATTAAACAATTTTTAAGTTCAGGATTAGGTGATATTCCATCATCAACAAACTTTTTTAACTGTGCAGCAACAAGTGAAAGAAAAGTCGGCTGCCAATTATTAAGCGATGTTGCCAGATCTTTGACTGAAACCGAATCCGGAATGAGTAGCGGTATTCCAAAAAGAAGTGATCTGGTTATTATGGAAAATCCACCAATGTGATAGAAGGGAAGACTTGCCAACCAGCGATCACTGTGAGTATAACGAAGCAATTGATTGCTGCTCAGTGCGCTATTATATAAACTATTAAAAGAAAGAACAATCCCCTTTGATTTGTTGGTAGAACCTGAAGTGAAAATAATCACCGCTGCATCGTTTACATCTAGTTTATCCCTTCCTGAAAAAGAATTATCGTCATAGGCGAGAAAAGGGTATAGTATACTTTTTTTTGATAGATTCTTTACTCTTTCATGAAAGTCTACCTGAACCAGAAGTAACGAGTAATCTGCTATTAAGAAATGTTCCTCAATTTCTGTTTCAGTCAGCCTTAGGTTTAAAAGAACAGGAACAGCAGAAAGCTGCCAGAGAGCTAAAACATTTATTACAAAATGAGTATCATTCTGACCAATAATTCCAACACGATCTCCGGCAGAAATATTTTGTTTCTGAAGGTATCCGGCAGTGCTTAATACTTTCTTCTTGAGTTCATCAAAAGTATAAGTGATTGTGGAGGAGACTATTGCTTTCCCCGATGGATTCTGTTTTTGAAGTAAAAACTTTTCAGGGTTAAGATTTTTCATTTTTAATAAACTTTGATAGTTCCGTTCATCACAGGGTATTTATCTTCATCAATATCAGCTTCGAAGTATCTGGAAACTGCCAAGCCGTGAGCAATATCAGAGTTAACTGAAGCCGCAGCGATTATAGCATTTGCTCTTCCAATTACTGATTCAAAAGAAGAAGTAATAACAGGAATAATATTATTATTTTCTGCAAGTTCAGCTATCTCTAATGTTGGCAAAAGTCCGCCAAGCATCATTGGTTTTAGGATAATAAACTTAATTGCTTTTTCACTAATAAATTCCTCTGCAGTTTTAAAATCACGGATAGATTCATCCGATGCGAGTGGAATTGAAGTTTCATTTGTCAATTCTTTGAATTCTTCAATTGAATTGACTGGCTGTTCAGCATATTCGAGTGAAAATTTTTCGAGTCTTTTCAAATATTTTATTGCTTCTTCCAAAGACCATTTCCCATTTGTATCAATTCTTATTTTGACATTTTCTCCTACAGCTTTTCTTATTGAGTTGATTATCGCGAAGTCGTCTTCAAAATCTTCTCTTCCTGTTTTTATTTTTAATGTTTTAAAACCCTCTTTAACTAATTGAAGAGCACGAGTTGTCACTTCCTCCGGTTTGAGGAATCCGATTGTTGCATTAACAGCAATTTCTTTTTTTAATCTAAGTCCCAATAATTCAGCAATAGAGATATTTCTTTCATTGCAAAGAAGATTAATGATCGCCTGTTCCAAACCATGTCTAAGCGCAGGATGACCGTTAAAATCAGAAAGTAAATTTTTCAATGAATGTTTGATGCCTTCAATTCCAACTCTCATAGCAATTTTCATTGGAGCGATACGTTCTTCAGCTTGCTCGTAAGTCTCAGATCCAAATTCAGGAAAGGGAGATACATCACCGATGCCGATTTTACCAGATTGACTTTTTATCGAAACAATAAATCCTTTTCGCTCGCTGATTTTTCCTTTTGAAGTTTCGAATGGAGTTGAAAGTTTTAATTTGTACGGATGGTATGCCAATTCAAGTTTATTCATAAAATCAAGCCTATGGATAAAAGCAATCCAAAAAGTCCGGCAAACTTAGCAGAAAGTTCAAGCGTTTTATTAAGTTTCTCACCATCTAAGGTGTAAAGCATTTTTATCAGAAAAAATGCGAGTGGCAGAGTTACAAACGGCAAAAATATCCAGATACTTAAATTAAAATCGAAATACAAAACGACTGAAGTTGCGTATGAAACTAAAATAAGTAAAATGAACTGCCATCTCGAAAACTCTCTGCCTAATATCACAGCCAGAGTTTTCTTGTTTGCTTCACGATCTTCTTCAATGTCACGATAATTATTTACAATAAGAATATTCGTAATCAATGCACCAACCGGTATTGAAACTATGAAAGAGAGAAGAGAAATTTCCTGAGTGTGAAGATAGAACGTTCCCATAGTTCCAACTATCCCAAAAAAAATAAAAACAAAAAGATCGCCCAGCCCATTGTATGCTAGCGGGAAGGGACCTGCTGTATAAATAATTCCGGCAAAGATTGAAATGATCCCAACCCAGAGAATTAAAAGTCCAGTAGACTGAACAAGGTATAATCCAAGAATAAAAGTTAATACGAAAACCAGAATGATCGCTAGCTTCATTTCTCTAACTGTAATTAATCCTGCTGCTAATACTCTTCTGGGACCCTTTCGTTTAATAGTATCGGATCCTTTTAAGTAATCATATAGATCATTTGTAAAATTCGTTCCAATTTGAATAAGGATTGAGCAAAGTAGAGCTATCAGCGAATAGGGGAGAAAAAATTTTCCCATTGAAATTGCAAGGGCAGAACCGACCATTACTGGCACAACAGCCGCGAGTAAGGTTTTTGGTCTGCTTGCGAGAAACCAGGAATTTAGTTTACTTTCTTCACTCATATTGTCTTTATTTAAGTCGGTCATTGCGAATCCCGACTTGTCGGGATGAAGCAATCTCAGGATTAAGCCATCAAGAAAGATTACTTCGTCTCCGCCTTTGGCGGATCATCGCAATAGCAATTTGTATTATCAAGGAAGTTTAGGAAACTTTTTAAAATCAGGTTTACGTTTTTCAAGATAGGCTTTCTTTCCCTCTTGTGCTTCTTCGCTCATATAGTAAAGCAGAGTTGCATTGCCAGCTAACTCCTGAATTCCGGCTTGCCCATCAATATCTGCATTAAAGGCAGATTTCAAAACTCGAATTGCCATTGGACTATGCTGCAATATTTCCTTTGCCCATTTTATTCCTTCTTCCTCGAGCTTGTCGACAGGAACAACTTTATTCACTAATCCCATTTGAAGAGCTTCCTCAGAATTGTATTGACGACAGAGATACCAGATTTCTCTTGCTTTTTTTTGCCCAACTATACTCGCAAGATAACTTGAACCAAATCCACCATCGAAGCTTCCAACTTTAGGACCAGTCTGTCCAAAGATTGCATTGTCCGCAGCTATCGTTAAATCACAAATTACATGCAAAACGTGACCACCTCCGATTGCATAGCCAGCAACGAGGGCAATAACAACTTTAGCGATACTTCTAATTAATTTTTGCAGATCAAGCACATTTAATCTTGGAACGCCATCTTTGCCAACATAACCTTTATCTCCTCTGATTCGCTGATCACCACCAGAACAAAAAGCGTACTTACCATCTTTTGCTGGACCAGCACCAGTCAACAAAATTACTCCAATACTTTGATCTTCTCTGGCATCAGAAAAAGCATCGTACATTTCAAAGACTGTTTCAGGACGAAAAGCATTTCTTTTTTCTGGTCGATTGATTGTAATCTTTGCGATGCCATCCATCTTTTCGTAGATGATGTCTTTGTAGTTTTTAGATT
>CAZLJI010000049.1:0-7613 GCA_964559565.1 uncultured Ignavibacteriaceae bacterium
AATCTTGTCTGCCGACAGGCAGATTGGGCCGAAAATTACCACTTATATGAAGGAAAACCAATCTTAATAACTGTCAATTCAACTATTACTTGGACGTCACGGTCGTACCGCAATGTAGAAAAAAATCTCTGTCACGGCGGGGCCATCACAGCCTGGCACTCGTACATTTATATTTTCAATTATTTATTTTTGAATGTCTCATCAAAAAGAATAATTAACTATGAAACACATACTTGTTTCTCTCATTATCGCTCTTACCTGTTCTGATCAACTTTATTCACAATTCGGTTCGCAGGATTCCGGCGGTCCGTTAACTCCTGAGTGGGCTGCATATGATATTAAGTTTTACAACATCAACCTTAATATCAACCCCGATAAGCAAACAATTAACGGCTGGGTTGGTGTAACAGCTGAAGTTATCTTCAATATGAAAGAGTTTGTTCTTGATCTCGATGACAGATACAGAATCATAAAAATTGTATTTGATTCTACAACTGAATACAAAGAACTATCCTTCAAACACGAAAGCGGAAAAATAAAACTTCAATTACCGGCCGAAATAGCAAAAGGAAATTCATTCACAGTAAAAATTTACTACGACGGAAAACCGAGAGTGGCAAAAGATCCTCCGTGGGATGATGGGTTCATCTGGAGTAAAACTACAGACGGTGAACACTGGATTGGAGTTACCTGCCAGGGTGGGGGAGCTGATACGTGGTGGCCTTGTAAAGATCATCCTTCAGATGAACCGGATTCTGTTCTGCTGAACTGGACGGTTCCCGGAAATTTAATCTGCGCTTCAAATGGAAAGTTACAATATGTTCTTGACAACAAAGAAGGCACAAGAACATTCAGCTGGTTTGTTTCAACTCCGATTAATAATTATGGTATTTCAATTCACGCAGCACCATACGATACTATACAATACAATTACACAAGCGTAACTGGAGAGGAAATTCCTGTAACAATCTGGGTTCTTCCTGAAAATATGGAGAAGGCAAGAGAACATTGCCCTGAGTTTTTAGATCATTTAAGATTTTATGAAGAGCTGCTTGGACCTTATCCTTTCCGTTCAGAGAAATACGGAGTCGCAGAAACTCCTTACCTCGGAATGGAACATCAAACAATAATTGCAAATGGTTATGGCTACAGAGATGATCAGTTTGGATTCGACTGGCTGCACCATCACGAGCTTGGACACGAGTGGTGGGGGAATATGGTAACCGCAAAAGACTGGAGTGATTTCTGGATTCACGAAGCAATCTGCGGATATATGCAGACACTTTACATCGAAGATAAATTACCGGACAGAAGTTCTTCTGCATTTATGATGAACTGGAAGTTGTGGAAGAATGAGCAGTCAATTGCACCAAGAAAAGAAATGACAAGCGATGAAGCTTATACAAACGATATGTATTCAAAGGGTTCATATGTTCTTCACACACTTCGATATTATTTAGGAGATGATGTTTTCAGAAAAATATTGAGAAGGTGGGCTTATCCTGATCCTGAAATGGAAAAAACAACAGATGGAAGTCAATGCCGTTTTGCAACGACAGATGAGTTTCTTGAAATCGCAGAAAAAGTTTCCGGTCGTGAGCTCGACTGGTTCTGGGAAGTTTATTTCAGACAAGCATCATTGCCTGTTCTTAAAACAAAAATTAATGGTGGTTTTCTTTATCTCGAGTGGAAAATTGAAAACGATCTTCCGTTCTCCGTTCCCGTTGAAGTGAAATTAGGTGATGAAATAGTAAAAGTAGAAATGAGAGAAGGTACCGGCTCGGTAAAAATTCCTGTTGGTGTTGAACTGGTTATTGATCCAGATAAATGGATTACGATGACTGATGTGGAGATTATCAAAAAATAAACTTTTGAATAAGAGTAATAAAATGAAAAAACTAAATGTTCTGTTCATCTTAACTGTGCTTCTAACTACATTATTTTCAGTTGCCACGAACTCTCAAACAGATACTATTCTTACATCAAAGCTTGATTCTCTTTTGAATTATACACATAACCTCGAACACAGGCTCGATGTGCTTGAAAAAAACATTGATGATCTTATGTGGTATGAAAAGGTTAGTGATGTGGCTTTCATCGACAAAGTTTTTATGACCGGTCCTCCGAAATGGAAAGAAACCGATACTACTGATCCTGCATTCGGTAATCCTGTTAAGTTCTGGTCGTATGTTTTCATTCCGAAAGATATTGACTACAATAAAAACTATCCGTTGATAGTTTTCCCTCACAGCGGTGTGCATGCAAACTTTTCAACTTATTACTCGCATATCGTCAAAGAATTAATAGCGCAGCAATACATTGTTGTTTCAGCTGAATACCGTGGAAGCACTGGTTACGGCAAAGATCACTATAAAAAAATTGATTACGGAGGAAGGGAAATTGACGATGTTGATTCGAGCAGAAAGTATATCCTTGAAAATTATGAGTTTGTTGATCCGGAGAGAGTCGGAATTGTTGGATGGAGTCACGGCGGACTAATTGCTCTTATGAGCATCTTCAAATATCCGGAGAATTACAAGGTTGCTTTTGCCGGAGTTCCCGTAAGCGATTTGATAACACGTTTAAATTATATGGAAGAAGATTATCTCGATCTTTATTCTGCAGATTATCACATCGGTCAAACTGTTGAAGAAAATCCTGATGAATACAAAAGAAGATCTCCGTTACACAATGCATATAAACTTCAAACTCCGCTGCTCATTCACACAAATACAAACGATGAAGACGTGCGAGTTGTTGAAGTCAACATGCTGATCGATACACTCAAATCTTTGAACAAAAATTTTCAGTATGAAGTGTTTGAAGAATTACCCGGTGGACATTCATTCGACAGGCAGGATACGAAGCTTGCCCTTTCAATCAGATTTAAGATTTATAAGTTCCTGGGAAAGCACCTGGCTCCATCCCGGAAATTTAACAGTCTGGCTGAAATGCGGCAGATAATTTATCGGTAAAGTAAATATTTACTTTTTTTCGCTTTTTCTAATTATCAGTTTCTAACAAAACGCTAAATCTGGATGGAAACTGCTTGGTACTATAACTTCGATAAGGGAACGGTATTTGTGTAATGAAGAGGAAGAAACAAAGATTACTTGGCTAAAAAATGGTAAAATTATTAGCGTCTATATTATTTCTCTGCGTCATTGTTGGCGGCGCCTACTATCTACTTTTTTCTAAAACTGTCGATAAGGTAGAAGTTACAGGTAAAATTCAGATTTCAAAGCAGCATACTAATGAAATCAGCGTTTCACAAACTTCTGACCCAGTATTTATGGCGGTAGTTAAGGGTAAAGTAAAAAATAACACAAAGACCCCTCTCGAAAATATTTTCATTAGATATACAATTGGCGGACAGCAGACGAGCGCTACAGTTTTTGACTTAGCCCCAGGACAGCAGGTTGAATTTAATACAAGGGGAGTTGAGACAACAGCTTCAAATCCTGGTTATGATTATGAGGGGATTCAGTACGACGAAGCGACAATGTAATAAAAATTATTTAGTTGTATTTGTTTTCTCGAATTGCTTCCAGTTCCAATCTAAGTTGTCTTGAATCTTTAACCACGATAGCTCTTATTTCATCGAGCACATCCAAATAACCATTCACGGCACGGCCACCCACAATAATTGATGCACCTTCGGGTAATAATTGTTTAAATTTTTTCAATTCGTGTTTAAGATGAAGATCATCATTTGGATAAACAATACTCAGAGCAATTACTTTTGCGTTAAGATGGGAAACGACTGCTCCAATTTCCTCCGCCGGCAGATTGGAACCAAGATAAATTACTTTCCACCCTGAAGAAGCTGCAACAACTCCAGCTATTAAAGCACCTAACTCATGTTCCTGTCCGCGTGGTGTTGCAGTTACCAGTACCGGGGCTGAATCATTTAAAGAATAAGAGTCTAACAAATTATAAAGAAAGCCTCTTATGACGGAACTCGCAAGATGTTCATTTGCCACCCTAATCTCTCCCGAGTGCCAAAGGTCTCCAACCTTATATACCAATGGAATTATCAGCTCTTCTATTAATATAGGTTGTGTTACCTTTGCAGAAGCATTTAATAAAATAGATTCCAGTTTTTTAGCATCATAATTTCTTATTGCCTGCATACTATCAGAAAGTATCTCTTCAACAAAAATTTCTGAGTTTACAGGAGCCAATCCATTCTTGATATCAGATAGATTACTACTTTCCTTCGGTATAAGCTTCTTTAATTCAATTGAGGATAGATTTGCTATACCACCGATATGGTGACCAAGATGTAAAGCATCATTAAGTAATTTGAGTTTCTCAATATCCTCCTCAGAGTAGAGCCGACGATTGGTATCTGTCCTATCCGGCTCGACAACATTGTATCTCTTCTCCCAGGCTCGGATAACATGAACGCTAAGCCCGGTCATTTGACTGACCACCTTGATGGGATATTTGTAATTATTTGCCATAATCAAATTTATCAAATGTCTAAATTTTGTCCTAATTAGATGTCAACTTTAAAGTTTATATGAAAACCATCTGTTTTAACAATTTTCTACCTTTTTAGTTCCAAAACTAAGTATTTATAAAATTGTCTAAGATAATGCTTGACAAATATTCGACAATTCATTATGTTTGTCTAGAAATATTAGACAATTTATTAACAAACAAAAGTCGAGCATAAAATGAGCAATATAAATAATGAAGATAATATTATGGTAAACAATATCAGGGAAGATGAATTCATTAAAGAGGCTTTACCCCACGAAGATGCGCTTTATAACTATGCATTAAAAATTTCCGGTAACTCGGACGATGCTCAAGATTTGGTTCAGGAAACATATTATAAAGCATATAGACACTTTGATAAATTCCAAACAGGGACGAATAGCAAAGCCTGGATGTTTATGATTCTGAAGAACTCTTTCATTAATGATTATAGAAAATCCAAGCGTGAACCTTACAAACTAGACTACGAGCAGATTCAGAATTTTTATGAGAACGTAAAATCAGATCGTACCG
The DNA here is from genome assembly GCA_964559565.1 of uncultured Ignavibacteriaceae bacterium. GTDB lineage: Bacteria > Bacteroidota > Ignavibacteria > Ignavibacteriales > Ignavibacteriaceae > IGN2. The sequence continues at coordinate 5,020 of CAZLJI010000049.1, forward strand.
AGACAAACAATCTGGATAACGATTTTTACCACGATCTTCTTGACGACGAACTTACCGCAGCAATTGACCAGCTACCAACAAAGATGAGAGAAGTGTTTCTTCTTTGTGATCTGGATGGAAACAGTTATGAAGAAACCGCAGAACTTGTTGGCTGCCCGGTTGGAACAGTAAGATCAAGATTGCATCGTGCACGGCATATGCTTCAGGAAACTTTAATGGACTACGCCAAAGAAAAAGGCTTTTTAAACTAATTGACTAACAATTAATCAAGGAGATATAAAATGAAAACTTTCAAAATTCTTTTATCAACCATTTTAATAATGGGATTGAATCTATCGTTTGCACAGACTGCAAGGCTGCAGGTAATTCATAACGCTGCCGATCCCGGTGCTGTGGAAGTAGATATTTATCTTAATGGTACTTTATTACTTGACAACTTCGGCTTCAGAGAAGCCACTCCCTATATTGATGCGCCAGCAGGCACCCCGATTAATATAGGTGTTGCTGGTCCCAATAGCACATCTGCTGCTGATACAATAAAAAATTTCAATTTGACTTTAACTGCAAATGAAACTTATGTGGCTATAGCAAATGGAGTTTTAAGTCCGGGTTCTTTTGCTTCAAATCCTGATGGAAGAAGCACCGCTTTCACATTATTCATTAAAGATATGGCAAGAGAAAATGGAACAAGCTCTGATGTTGATTTTTTTGTGTTACATGGTTCAACCGATGCACCAACAGTTGATGTCTTAGCAAGAAGAGTTGCTACCCTGGTTGATAACGCTGCTTATGGAGACATAACTGGTTACGTCACCGTTCCACCGGCATCCTATATTCTGGATGTAACTCCGGGTGATGATAATTCTACTATCGTCGCTTCTTTCCAGGCTGACCTTTCCGGGTTGGGTGGCGGTGCAGCTGCTGTATTTGCTTCGGGATTCCTAGATCCATCTTCAAATCAGAATGGAGAAGCTTTTGGAATCTTCGCTGCATTACCAAATGGAACAGTAGTAGAATTTCCTTCTGTTCAATTGGCAAGATTACAAGTTATTCTTAATGCAGCAGATATTGCCGCTGATCCTGTGGATATCTATTTAAATGGAACTTTATTATTAAATGATTTTGCTTTCAGAGCAGCAACCCCTTTCATTGATGCGCCAGCAGGTGTTGAATTAAACATTGGTGTCACACCAGGTAACAGCGTTTCTGCAAATGATACTCTGAAAAACTTTCAAGCAACACTTGAAAACGGAAATACTTATGTAGCAATTGCAAATGGTGTTCTTGATCCTAATTCTTATGCAGCTAATCCTGATGGAAGAAGCACAGCTTTTACTCTGTTTGTGAAAGATATGGCTCGTGAATCAGGAACCAGCAGTGATGTTGATTTCTTCGTTCTTCACGGTGCAACTGATGCCCCGACCGTTGATGTTATCGCCAGAGGTGTTGCGACTTTAGTTGATGACGCGGCTTATAGTGATATTACCGGATACATAACTGTTCCTGCAGGAAATTATACTCTAGATTTAACTCTTGCTGATGGTACTACTTTAGTACAGTCATATTGGGCAGATCTAAGAACACTTGGCGGTGGTAGTGCTGTTGTCTTTGCTTCTGGATTCCTGGATCCATCCTCAAATCAGAATGGCGAAGCTTTTGGAATTTTCTTTGCACTTGCTGATGGAACAGTTGGACAATTTCCAGAGGGTGTCGCCAGCGTGGAAAATATTTCTGGTGTAACTCCGAGCAATTATTCGCTTGATCAGAATTATCCGAATCCGTTTAACCCGAGCACTACTATCAACTTTACAATTCCGAATAGCGATTTTGTGACATTGAAAGTATATAATATTCTCGGAAGCGAAGTTGCAACTTTGGTTAACGAGAATCTTTCAGCAGGTTCGTACAGATTCAACTTTGATGCACGTAACCTCGCGTCCGGTGTTTATCTCTACGAGTTGACGGCTGGAAACTTCAGAGAAATCAAGAAAATGAACCTTCTTAAATAATATAATTTGGTAATGAGGATAACTGCCTGTAAAATGAGTTCTGATGTTCAAATGATAAATATGACACGAAATCAAAGCAAAGACATTATTGAATCAATAAAGCAGGTAGTATCCTCATTTAATATAAATTTAACAGAATCTAATTTTGGAAAACAGTATCTTATAGCAACCTCATCAGTCATAAAATTATAAAATGAAAAAAGCAGTAATAATAGGTTCGGGTCTTGGTGGTTTATCAACCGCTCTTCGACTTTCTCACAAAGGTTACGATGTAACAATTCTTGAGAAGCATTCAACTCCCGGCGGAAGATTAAACATTATCGAACAAGACGGATTTCGTTTCGATATGGGGCCTTCCTTTATGAGTATGACTTATGAACTTGATGAATTATTTAACAGTGTTGGAGTGAAAGTCCCAATTGAACTGGAAGAACTCGATCCGCTTTACCAGGTATTTTTTGAAGGACAGGAAAAGCCAAGATTGATTTATAAAGATCTCAAAAAACTCGCTGAAGAGATTAGAGATATTGAGCCGAATCTTGAAGAGAATGCAAAGAAATATCTCCAACGTGCCGGACCAATTTT
>CAZLJI010000049.1:7623-10896 GCA_964559565.1 uncultured Ignavibacteriaceae bacterium
ACAGTTGATAAAGTTGTAAAGACAAACTTCAGCAATAAACTTGATTACGTATTAAAATTAAGTCGTGTTCCTTTGAAGCACCTTCCATATCTTCAAAGAAATATGTGGGGTGAGGTTGAAAAACATTTCACATCCGAAGAAGTAAAGGTGATTTTTTCACTCGTTGCGTTCTTTCTTGGTTCAACTCCTTTTCAGACACCGGCAATTTACTCTCTGCTGAATTATACAGAGATGAAACACAACGGCTACTGGAAAGTTAAGGGTGGAATGTATCGTCTGGTTGAAGAGCTTGTGAAGATATTAAACGAAAAGGGTGTGAAGCTAGTTTATAACACAGAAATAGTAAGTGTTGGCAATAACAATGGAAAGTTGTATGAGTTGATTGATCAGAGTGGAAAAAAATGGACTGCTGATATCTTCATTTCAAATTCTGATGCTGCATCTTTCAGAGGAAAGATTTTGAATCGCGAAAAATTCAGTGATGAAAAATTAGACAAGATGCACTGGACTCTTGCCCCATTCACAATATACCTTGGGGTAAAAGGGAAAATAGATAAACTAACGCATCACAATTATTTTCTCGGAAGCAACTTCAGAGGATATGCTGATACAATTTTTACTTCTTCAATTAGTCCGCAGAAACCTTATTACTATGTAAATGCACTTTCGAAATCAGAGACTAATTGCGCTCCGGAAGGATGCGAGAATTTATTCATTCTTTGTCCCGTGCCAGATCTTCGTTATAAAAAATCCTGGGAAGACAAAGAAGAACTTGCGCAAAATATCATCGATGATCTTTCAAAAAGAGTTGGCTTTGATATTCAAAGCAGCATCATTACTAAAAAAATATTAGCTCCCGATGACTGGGCAAATATGCTCAACCTTTACAAGGGTTCGGGACTTGGTCTTGCACACGACATCAACCAGGTCGGTGCATTCAGACCAAAAAACAAAGACGAAAAACTTTCTAACTTGTATTATGTTGGTGCATCGACAACACCCGGGACTGGTTTACCAATGGTCATCATTAGTTCAAAATTAGTAACGGAAAGGATTGAAAATGACTTTAGAACACTACACTAATACCAGCTACAAGCTGAGCCAAAAATTAACAACGGCTTACAGCACTTCATTCAGTCTTGGAATAAAAGTATTCAAGCCGAAATACCGCGATCCGATTTTTGCAATCTACGGATTCGTTCGTGTGGCTGATGAAATAGTTGATACATTTCATTCATACGACAAAGAATATCTTCTTGAAAAATTTACAAACGATACGTGGGAAGCAATAAACACGGGCATTTCCACAAATCCCGTTCTTCACGCTTTCCAGAAAGTTGTTAACGATTACGGAATTGACCGCAAGCTGATTTCTGCTTTCCTGAAAAGTATGGAGATGGATCTTTCGCGTTCTTCATACAACCGGGAAAACTACGATGAATACATTTACGGTTCGGCAGAAGTTGTTGGGCTGATGTGCCTGAAAGTTTTTGTTGACGGCGATGAAAAGAAATACAAAGAGCTTGAACATTCAGCAAGAATGCTTGGCGCTGCCTTTCAGAAAGTGAATTTCCTCAGAGATATTCAAAGCGATATTAATGATCGTGGAAGAATTTATCTGCCCGGAGTTCATCATATTGATTACATTGACGATCACAACAAAGCTATGCTTGAAAAGGAAGTTGAAGCAGAGTTCAAAGAAGCTTTCCACGGAATTATCCATCTTCCGATAGCAGTTAAGCTGGGAGTGTATTCTGCTTATCTTTATTACCTGATGCTCTTCAAAAAAATTAAGAGACTGGATGTTGAACAGTTGAAAAGTAAGCGTGTAAGAATTTCCAATTTGTATAAGTTTTACCTGCTGATAAAATCTTATTTCGAGGTAAAGGTTTTAAAGTCCACATAGTTGAACATCGAATATCTAATATTTAACGCCGTTGTAATCAGCGGTCCGGCTTTTTTTGGTTCGCTGAAATGCTGTTACATCTGGAATTATTGGAGGCAAATGCTGATTGCAATTGTCATTCCTGCAATTCCTTTTTTGCTTTGGGATGCATTGGTAACCGGTGCTCACTGGCATTTCAATCCTAAATATGTTTCCGGGATTAAGATTGTAAATCTCCCCATCGAAGAAATTTTATTTTTCATTACTGTTCCGTTTGCTTGCTTATTCACGTGGGAGATGATTATCAAAAGAGTAAAAGAAAAGAAAATTGATCTGCATGGCCTTCGACTTTTTCTTTACCTTGCTTTGCCTGCAGGGATTTATTTCTTTTCAATCGGGAAGCAGTACACAGGATTGGCTTTGTCTTTTATTTTCATTGCTAATCTTGTCGATCAGTTTCTTAAAACAAATCTGCTCTTCGATAAACGATTTTACTTTTACCTTCTGCTTATTGTTATTTTTACGTTGATATTTAACGGATATTTAACCTGGCGTCCGGTTGTTACATACGGAGTTGAGTATCAGCTTGACTTCAGAATTATTACTATTCCTGTTGAAGATTTTTTCTATGGAATATCTTTGCTCTGGATGAACACTAGTCTTTATAACTTTTTAATTAGAAAAAACGGTGTTATAGATGTTAACAAATAAATGGTATCTGGTTTGTCCCTCCGATGAACTGAAGAACGAAATCAGACAATACAAAATTCTTGGACAGGAAATAATTCTTTTCCGGAATCCGGATAACACAATCACGGCTTTAGAAGACAGATGCTGTCACAGAAATGTAAATCTTTCTTTGGGATATCTGGATAAAGAAAGAATTGTCTGCGGTTATCACGGATGGGAGTATGACAAAACTGGTGCTTGTGTGAAAATTCCTTCACAGCTTCCGGAAGATAAAATTCCTCCGACAGCAAAAATAAAATCTTATCCGGTTCAGGATTTTAACAAGTGGGTTTGGATTTTTATCGGCGAACCGGAAAAAGCAAATGAAGTTCAACCGACAAACATTCCCGAAATGAATGAATGGCCTTTCACATATAAAGCATACACAATCAAAGCTGATCTTGAAACAACAGCAGAAAGTCTGATCGATCCTTACCATATTGCTTATGTTCACCGCAACTCGATAAAATCTTTTATGGGACAGATACAGGAACATCCTGCAGATTTTAATCTTAAAATTCTTGATGACGGAGTTGAAGGATTTTATAAACGTGCCAACATTGGAACCGTAGCAGAAAAAACTTATTTCGGGAATGAAGAAAATATCGGGACAAGAATCAGGTTTTACTATCCTAACATATCCCGTCTCGAAATTCGTT
>CAZLJI010000050.1:0-10883 GCA_964559565.1 uncultured Ignavibacteriaceae bacterium
ACAAATCTGAGTTATAACTGTCTCGACAAGCATCTTTCAACAGAAAAAAGAAACAAAGCCGCAATCATCTGGGAAAGCGAATCCGGTGAGAGCAAAATATTAACCTATCAGCTTCTGTTCACGCAAGTATGTAAGTTTGCCAACGTTCTGAAGAAGATCGGTGTCCAGAAAGGTAATTATGTAATTATCTTTATGGGAGTTATACCTGAGGCGGTTATAGCGATGCTCGCGTGCAGCAGAATCGGTGCAATTCATTCTGTTGTTTATAGTGATTTCAGCAGCAACGCACTTGCTGAAAGGATAAATAATATATCCTGCAAATATTTAATTACACAGGATTATGTTCTTAAAAAGGGAAACCAGGTCAATCTAAAAAGCAAAGTTGATAGTGCTTTACAGAACTCGACATCTATAGAAAAAGTAATAATCTATAAAAGATCAAACGCAGAAGTAAAAGCGGTTTCTGAAAAAGAAATCATCTGGCAGAATGAAATTGAAAAAGTTTCAGATGTGTGTGAAGCCGTTCCGCTTCAATCTCAGCATCCAATCTTTAGTATGTTTACGAATGGTCCGAAGGGAGATCTCGTCAACATACTTCACCTGACTGGTGGATATATGGTTCAGTCTTACCTTACCGCGAAATGGATTTTTGATTTGAAAGCAAATGACATCATCTGGTCTGTTTCTGATATTAGCTGGGTATCAGGACACAGTTACAGCATCTATGGTCCACTACTCAATGGAGTGACGACATTTCTTTATGAAGGAGTACCAATTTATCCTGAACCCGATAGGTACTGGCAATTAATTTCGAAGTATAAAATTAATATCCTCTACATAAATCCAACAACAGTCCGCGCATTATTTAAACTTGGCAATGAATGGATTCTCAAACATGATATCTCAAGCTTAAGACTGCTAGGAATAAAAGGTGAGACTATTAAGAGTGATACCTGGCTTTGGTTGTATGAAAATATCGGTAAGAGAAAATGTCCAATTGTAGACACATGGCTTCAAACAGAAACAGGATCGATAATAATTTCTCCTCTTCCCGGTGCTTCTGAACTGCTTCCCGGCTACACCGGATTTCCTTTCCCCGGGATTGAAACAGATATTGTTGACTTAAAAGGAAAATCTGTTGCCGAAGGAGAGGCCGGGTATCTTATTATTAAAGACAGCTGGCCATCGATGTTCACGACTGATAAAGCAGACAAAGAAAAATCCGATATGAACTGCTGGAAACAATTTAAAGGAAATTATTTTACTGGTGATGCTGCAATAAGAGAGAAATATAATTTTATAAAGATACTCGGCAGGGTTGATGATGTCATTAAAGCAGCCGGCAACAGAGTTGGCGGATCAGAAATAGAAAAGGTTTTGATTACACACCCTTTAATTAAAGATGCGGCAGTTGTTAAAAGATCAGATGAAATTATTGAGAATGCAATAGTTGTCTTTGTTACTTTAAACAATACTGAAGGCACACCCCTTCTGAAAGAAGAACTTCGGAATTATATTTCAGAAAAAATCGGAGCGCTCGCAAAGCCGGATGAATTAATTTTTCTTACCGAGCTTCCCAAACGAGAGAACGGAAAAATCGATAGAAACATATTGAGGGAAAAAGCAAAAGAAGGCTTAAAGGAATTAGCGGGTGAAGAAGCCGAGCATCAGAAAATATTGGAAAAACTTCGGACAGATTACCAATCTGCCAGTGGAGAATATCTTGGTTAATAATTGATCTTATAAAGTTATGTCTAAGTAAACTAAACACATTTCCATTCTCAAAAAAAATACTTGCTGTTTGTTTATTAATTTATCTTTTATAATCTTGCACAAGGCTAAGTTCTATTTATAAAAATCTAAATTCTATAAGGAGACTAACTTGAAAAACTTATTTGGCATTTCTATGTCCACCCTGTTACTTTTTCTATTTGTTGCAGATGTTTCGGCTCAGCAATGGACTGATGAGCAGAAAGCTGTCTGGGTAGGAGTAGAGGCATATTGGGCAGCAAGCGCTTCCAGTAACCCAATGTCGTTTTTAGACTACTTCGATGAATCATATCTTGGTTGGTCTTACGACAACGAAACTCCCGGAGGAAAAAGTGATGCAGTAAAATCTTTAGGCTACTGGTTCACCAAAGGCAAGATGCAGTACTATATAATTACTCCAGCAAAAATCTGGGTTAATGGTAATTTCGCCTATGTTCATTACTATTATACACAGGTTAGTGAAAGTAATGATGGAAAAACAACTACCGAAAGAGGTCGGTGGACGGATATTTTGATGAAAAAGGGAGACAAGTGGATGCTTGTCGGTGATCATGGCGGTGAAATTAAAAAATAATGATCAACAATTCGGATCAATCAAAACAGTGGGGCGGAATTCTCCTGTCCCGCTTATTATTATAGGTTTGTCAAACTTTAATAGCTTATTGCCAAATCTATAAGCCAGAAAATTCCTCAAGCCGATCTGTTTATTACTTAAAAAGTTTTACCTTGCTTGATTTTTTGTAATTAACCACAAACTATCATAAATAAAAAAGGTACAAAATGAAAAAACTAAATGTTTCTATATTCTCTATGTTAATTATCCTATTCTTGTCAGGAATTAACTTTTCTCAAACGACACATGATGTGACAGTTCAAAATTTTTCGTTTTCACCTGGAGAGTTGACAATTACCTTAGGTGACGCTGTAAGGTGGGCTAATGTTCTTGGAACCCATAATGTTAAAGCAGATGATAATAGTTTTACGAGTGGACCCGCAGCACCTGCACCCTGGGAATTCACACATACTTTTACTACTGCTGGACTCCATCCATACTATTGTGAACCACACGGTGCACCCGGTGGTTCAGGGATGGCCGGAGTAGTTATCGTTCAAAATCCGGTTGGTGTAGAAGATGAAAATTTAGCTGCAGATAAGTTTGAGCTGCTTCAAAACTTTCCCAATCCATTTAATCCGACTACAAAAATTGAATACCGGATTTCAGATAGAAGCTTTGTTTCACTGAAAGTTTACAATATTCTTGGTGATGAGATTGCCACCTTGGTAAATGAAGAAAAACAAACCGGTGTTTATAATATAAACTTTGATGCATCTGGTTTATCAAGTGGAATGTATTTGTATAAACTTCAGGCTGGTTCATTTGTGGAGATGAAAAAGATGATACTCCTTCGTTAAGCAAAGCTAAACTTCGGCGGACATTTTCTAAAGAAGTAATAAATTTATTCTCATTGGCGAGGTCTTTATGAAAAACATTTATACTTTTTTGTTGACAGTATTTATTTTTTCTACTGTTACTTTACCGCAGGCACCGGATACTTTATGGACGAGAAAAATCGGCGGGACAGGAATAGATGTCGGCAATGAAATAATTCAAACTTCCGACGGCGGTTTTGTTACTGCCGGATACACAACATCTTTCGGCGCCGGACAGAGAGATGCTTATCTCGCAAAACTTGATTCGTTTGGAAATATTTTGTGGCAGAAAACCTACGGAACAAATTTGCTTGAACAGGCATATTCTGTGAAGGAAACCAACGACGGCGGACTAATTATTTCAGCTTTCGTTTATGCAGCCACTGCCAACCTCTTCCTGATTAGAACAAACCAGGATGGTGATATATTATGGACAAAGAATATCGGTGACACGGGTAACGAATACGGCTCCCATATACAATTAACTGATGATGGCGGATTTTTAGTTACCGGTTCCACTGACTCGAATATCAGCAACGGGGATAGAGATGTCTGGCTGCTAAGATTAGATTCTACAGGAACAGTTTTATGGCAGAGAACCTCTGGCGGAACTGATGCAGAAGAAGGATATAAATTGTTAAAACTTTCTGATGGAAATTTAATAATTGCTGGATACTCACAGTCTTTCAGCAGCGGAGGCGACAGGGATGGCTGGATAGTAAAAACAGATACCTCGGAAAATTTTATATGGAGTAAGGGTTTCGGCAGTTCAGATTATGATGAGTTTACTGCCGCAGCCGAAGATGAAAATGGCAATTTGTATTTTACTGGAACCACAGAATCATCAGGCGATAGAGATCTGTGGATTGTAAAAACCGATTCGGGAGGAAATCATCTTTTCACAAAAACTTATGGCGGCTCACAATGGGAATGGGGTCGTGATATAAAAAGAACCAGTGATGGCAAGTTTATCATTACTGGCTATAATGAATCAAACAGTTCCGGATTAAAGCAATTGTGGATTTTAAAAATTGATCAGCAGGCTGACACTCTCTGGACGAAACTTATAAGAATTACAAATGGCAGCGAAGGTTATTCTGTGATTCAAACTCCTGACAATGGTTTTGCTGTTACCGGAGTCGCTGCAAGTTCCGGAACAGGTGCCGATGTATGGGTGATTCGGTTAAAACCCGAAGGTACATCAGGAATAGAAGATGAGATATTTGGATTGCCAAAAACTTTTTCTTTAATGCAAAATTATCCAAATCCATTCAATCCGTCTACAGTGATCAGTTATCAGTTACCGGTAAGCAGTAATGTAACTCTTAAAGTTTACGATGTACTTGGAAGAGAAGTTGCAACGTTAGCGAATGAATATAAAACTACTGGGAGCTATGAGGTTGAATTTGATGCTGCCGAATTATCCAGCGGAATGTATTTATACAAGTTAAATGCCGGTTCATTTGTTGAATCGAAGAAGATGATCATCATCAAATAATAAATCAAATAGGAGATAAAAATGCAGAAATCAAGAACACTAATCGCTCTGGTATTTTTTCTTATGGCGGGAATAAGTTCAGCACAGGACACTTTCGAAGGTAAAGTTATGCTTGAAGTTGAATCAGACGGAGAGAAACAGGAAATCGTTTATCTGGTAAAAGATTTAAGATTTCGAATGGAAACTCCGGAAGCAAAAGGTGCGATAGTATTCGATAGCCATGTCAATAAAATGTATATAATTATGGATGAGCAGCAAGCTTATATGGAAAACATCATGTCCCCAACGATTGATAAAAGTACGGGCAGCTATACAAATACAGGTGAAACACGAAATATTATCGGCTATGATTGCGAGAAATTTATATTTCAGCAGGATGACACAAAGGGTGAAGCATGGATGACAAAAGAACTGGGGGGATTTATTTTATTTGGTGATCTTCGTCAGCAGCAGTTAAACATACCAAGCTGGAAAAGTGAAGTTCTGGAAGCTGGTTATTTCCCTATCCAAGTAACTGAGTTTGACGATGACGGAAATATAGCGAGTACTTTCAAAGTAAATAAAATTATTCCAGAGAATTTGGATGCGGATTTATTTCTGCCACCCTCTTCATATAAAAAATATGAAATGCCCTCAATGAATTTTGACAGCATTAAGTAAAATAAATTTGTAATTAAATTGGCCTGATCATTCCCTCCTCTTTTCGGAGGAGGGAATCAGTAATTTTCAATTCCGCTTTTAATATCTATTTATTGTTCATTAGAAAAAATCATCCTTTCGCTTTTAAATTCTTTCCTGATGTTTCATTTTGCGATCGATTAACACGGAATATTTTTTACGGTATTAACCAAATCTAAGATGGTTTAACACTTTATTGTATCATGTATAAACAAATAGAGAATTTAAACGAAACATTATGAGAATGCGTGCGCAGTAACAACTAAAAATAGATTGCATAAGTACATTATTATAGTTACATTTTTATAGCGATATAAAGACTCAAGCACAAATGACAGCAATGCGCTTAAATTAAAAGACTATATCGAAACCAATAAACTAATTTGATGGAGGTAATATATGTTCAAATTAAATAATCTTTTCATACTTTCAGTTGTTTTTGCGAGTATCCTATTAATCAGTTGTCAAAACGAGCAGAACCCGGTTGAACCATTTGTTAATTCAAGTCAAGTTGAATTGTCAAAGGCCACGATTCCTTATGGAGCGATAATAGACTCTGCTGCATTTTACATAAAAGTTAATTCAACAGTTAATGCAGAGGTGACACTTCATAGAATTACAAATGACTGGCATGAGCTGATGGTTACCTGGAACAATTTCGGTGGAAGTTTTGATGCCAATGTGGAGGGATCTTTCATCGCATCCAGTGCTGATTGGTACTTTGTCGATGTTACCGCCCTCGTTAATAGCTGGTTTGATGGAACTTACTCAAATTATGGAATCCTGCTTAAAGAAGCTTCTCCACTCGCTGCCCAATTTTATAGCAGTAGAGAGTCTGGCTTAAGTCCATATCTTAAAGTTTGGTGGACGTTAAATGGCACAAGTGGTTATGATTCAACTAATGCTTTCGCGGATTCTTATATCCAATCAGATTCAGGAGATGTAAATTTTGGTAATTCTCTTGAATTGGCAACAGGATGGCAGGATACAGTTGAGACACAGACATTGGTTAACTTTGAAATAGAACTTGTTTACACTGGTTGTACTCGTTCAAAGGGTTACTGGAAAACACATTCGATGTATGGTCCCGCATCGTATGATTCTACATGGGAATTACTTGGAGAAGATTCAACATTCTTTTTAAGTAATAAATCTAATTATGAAGTTATGTGGACACCGCCAAGTGGTGGAAATGCTTATTACATTCTTGCCCCTCAATACATTGCAGCCCACCTGAATTTTCTCGGCGGAGCTGATCCATTTGATATTCAGGAAGCATTTGATGATGCAACGGATTTGTTCGAGATGTATACACCAGATTATATTGGGAGTTTAAAAGGCAACAACCCAATTCGTCAGGAATTCTTAGCACTGAGTGAAATGCTTGACGATTATAACAACGGTATTATTGGTCCTGGTAAATGTGAAGAATCACAAGGTTTAGTTCCAGCCAAGCACAAGTAAAATATTTTAATCTGATTATTAAAGGCGAGTGAGTAGATCATTCGCCTTTTTTATTTCATCTTAAAAACAATAAAGGTCATATCATCTTGCTGCTTATTACCGTTTAACCACTTTGATGCAGAATTTGTGAAGTGCTTAATTATTTTTTCTGGTGATTCGTTGATAGCTTCACTAAATAATGTTGTCACTTGTTCATAACCAAGCATTTCGAGCTTACTGTTAAACAATTCAGGCAGACCATCACTCATTAATGCAACCACATCACCTTTGTACAACTTTACATTTATTTTTGAATAGTTAAGATCAGCAAAGCTACCAAGCGGCAGACCCCTTAACGGAGCGGATTCAATATTTCCTGTTGCTGAACGATAAATTAATGCGGGCGGCATTCCTGCACCAGCAAGTTCTAATGTGTCATTTTTTAATCTGACAAGACCCATTGCCATAAAAAGATTTGGCAGGTGCATTTTTCTAATTGAGTAGTTTATGTGATTCAGGATTTCAGCAATATCTTCGTTACTGGAAAGAAGATTGAACAAACTTTTTGTTGCAGTTACGATAGTACCTGCCTGTGCACCGTGACCTGTTGCATCGCCGATTACAATAGTTAAAGTTCCATCCGGATGCTGTTGAAAATCATAATAGTCCCCCCCTACCTCAGTGGCGGTTTGCATTAATGCGGCAATTTCGATTTTGGGATGATCGGGTATCTTTGCAGGAAGCATTGATAACTGAAGGTCTCGTGCAGCTTCAAGTTCTTTTTTCTTTTGGTCAAATTCCATCTGAAGGATGGCTGCTTTTGCTTCAGCCGCATCCATCTCACTTTTATGAAATTTCTCCAGTGTTTCATGTGCCTGCTTTTTGAAACGGTATCGGTTGTAAAGCAGGATCAGAATAATTATTGCTATTACAAGTCCGGCAATAAGTATGGTTCTGTACAGATTTTGAATTTCACTTTTGCGTTCAAGCAATTCAATTTGTTGCTTTTGTTCTTCCGTTTTGTATTTTGCTTCCAGTTCTGCAATGGTTTCCTGTTTCTGCGAATTAAAAATTGAATCGTGCACAGCTTTGTATTCTTTGTATTCTGCCAACGCTTCTTTATAGAAACCATTGTGCTCATAAATAAAAGCAAGAACATTTCGAGCTTCACGAATTGTCGACCAGCTTCCTGCTTCTTCCGCAAGCTTTAATCCTTCTCTGCCTGTTGAAACCGCTTTTTCGAAATTTCCCATCTGATTATACAAATCAGCCATTACCAATAAGGAGGAAGCCAGTCCTCCTTTATCGCCGAGCGATCTTCTTATTTCAATTGACTTTGTGAGATGCTTTAATGATTCAGAATAGTTATTTAAAGAAAGGTAAATTGAACCAATGTTGTTCAAAGCAATTGCAATCGAATACTTACTGCCGGATTTTTCCCAGATTGCAAGTGCCTGCTTATAGTACATCAATGCTTCATTGGGATTACCTTTTAACTCATTAATTGCTCCGATACTGTTAAGTGTTGAAGCCAGGTTGTTTATCTCATCAAGCTCTTTCCAGTAGTTCAAAGCCTGGTTATAATAATCAAGAGATTTATCGTATTCTCCCAATTTTTGATAAAGAATTCCGATGTTATGAGTAGTTGCAGCAAGCCCCCGCTTGTTTGATTTTTTTTTATTGCTATGAAACGCCATCTGATGATATTTCAATGCTTCATCATACTTGCCCAGGACGTCATTTGTAATTCCAAGATAAGTATAGGTTTGCGTAAGTTCATCAATGTCCCCCAATCCTTCAAGTAGTCCAAGTGCTTCGATATGATTTGCAAGCGCTTCTTCATTTTTACTTAATCTTCGATTGACCGAACCAAGTTCATTCAGAAGCTTTGCTTTCACTACGGCATCACGATCCGCTTCGTTTTCCTGAATTGCTTTTTGTAAAATAATTATTGCATCTTCATACTGACCCTCTGTTCTCAAAATCCTTGCACTTAAAAATGCAGACCAAATTAATCCGCTGTGGAATCCCGCACTTTTTGATTTATCTTCAACAAGTTTTGAGTATGCCTTCGCTGAATCAAGTTCATTCAGAAATAAAAACGCCCAGCCTTTATTATAAAGAACTTCAACTTCCAGTTTGGTGTCAGGCGATTCCCTAAGTATATCCAAAGCCTCATCACCATATTTTAATGCTTCATCGGGTGCCGAACGTTGAACTTCTTCCATAAGGTCAATAAGAATTTTTACACGTTCATATCCTTCCGATGTACTAAGTACGGTTTTAAGACTATCGACCTGATGTTCACCTGCAAAGGTAAAACAAGTCGTAGATAGGAAGTAGAACAAAACAATTTTTTTTAATAGGCTCATAAATAAATCTTTAAACATGGGAAAACTATTAATTGTTGATCCGATTGTTTTTCGGACAGATGATAAGATATAATTGATTTATGCAGATGCTGAAAAAAGTGCAGGCCAAAAATAATTTCAGAAGATTGAACTGTCAATCAAAATTTCCTTAATATTGATGAAAGGAAGTATTCTATGCTGAGCGGAAGCAGTGTGACGAACACGACTTCACGCCAGATAATAATACTTTAATTACTCGAGTGCGTATAAATTTTTCATTGGTGGCTAAACCAAATAACTAATTCTGTAGTCAAAAACGTAAATAATATTTATTAGTAGTTTGTAAATTAAGATGTAGGGTGAATTTCTTGAATTCGGGTTTTAGGTTAATTAACACATTTAAACATAAATTCTAAATCAATTTCAAAAGGAGTGCAAGTTATGGCGAACGGAGTAATTAATTTTTTTCATTTGCTGGCAACGTCAATATGGATAGGGGGAATGGTATATATTCATTTTGTATTGCTACCAGCCGTTTCAAAGATTGATCAGGGCGAAGGAGGAAAGCTTCAGGGAATTATAGCAAAAAGATTTTCGATTATTGCCTGGAGTGCGTTACTGATTCTTCTTATCACCGGATATCTGAAAACGCCGTCAGAAATGTTATTTAATACATCCGCCCAATTCGGGATAATTCTAACGATAAAGCATATTTTGATTCTCTGTGTAATTGTTGTGGGCATTATGATTGGGGCGGTTGTTGTTCCGGGTTTAAGAAAACATATGCCGAAACCCGGCGAAAAACCATTGCCAGAATTTTTCTCTTATAAAAAGAAGCTTGAAATTCTCGCAACGACCAATCTGACGCTCGGGATATTAATATTAATCTGTGCTTCAATGCTGTGGTAATTGTATTTAGTTCATTTAGATGATTTTGAATAGCGCAGACTGTTTGTCTGCCCTTTCAATCATAATAAACTCGTCGAAATAATTTTAATTAATTTTTAAATATTCTTTCATTATTCAATTTTAATACTTACTTTGCATTCAGAATAAATACATAAGGAAGTATTTATAGCCTTAGCTATGCTATCTTGCCGAAATTTCTCCCCTGTTTTCCTTAGTGTCTTTCTCTGTCATAGAATTGAGTTATGGTTCGCTGGCTTTAAAAAATAATTTCAATTCATTAAACTAATTCGGAGGCTATATGCAAAAATGGCAACTACTTGTCATAAACATTTTCATGTTCGTTCTTCTTGCATCCATAAAAACTTTACCTCAAGAAGATCCATTCCGTATTAACGAAACCGGACCAGTTACAGTTAAATCACAGGACATTTTTCTTCTTTGGATGGAAGATATTGGAGGAGGAAATTATAAAAGCTATCAAAAGGTTTACAGATATAAAACGGATGGCATTTTAATTCCACACGACTCACTGGATATTGATACGATGATTACAAAAACCCTTCGTCGTGAAGACAACCGACAAGGCAGGCATGATTATGTAGATGTGTCAAGAGGCCAGTTCAACAGAGATCCATATGATGATGCAGTTTCAATCTGGCGACCAGGTAATTCAAATCAGAAGATAGAAATAATGATCAGTCATTTTGATACTACCGGTTTCTTTACTGGTTCTACCGCGACTGCATTCGATGATGTTGAAGAAATAGAAGATGATGACGACAATGATTCAAATGATGCAGTAG
>CAZLJI010000051.1:0-10805 GCA_964559565.1 uncultured Ignavibacteriaceae bacterium
GTGATCTTGAAGCATTCAACACAGATGGATTAAGATCGTTGATGAAGACGATGAAAATACCAAATATGATTGAAAAAACTATGAGATATCCCGGGAATAGTAATTTGATGAAAATTTTCAGGGAGGTTGGCTTATTTGATCAAAAGGAAATTGAAGTAAAAGGAAAATCAATCAGACCAATTGATCTTACAGCTAAATTGATGTTTCCATTTTGGTCGCCGGGAAAAGGTGAAAAAGATTTTACACTTCTTGAAGTAGACATTAAAGGAGAATCTGACGGTAAAAAATTATCACACCATTATTTTGTTTTTGATGAATACGATCCTAAAGAAGACAATTCATCAATGGCGAGAACAACGGGATTTACATGCTGTGCTACAGCGAGATATTTGCTGGATCATAATTACGATCGAAAAGGGATTTGTCCTCCCGAATATCTTGGTGAAGATGATAATTGTTTTAATTTTATTATCTCATATCTGAAAAACAAAGGAATCAGAATAGAAAAATCATAAGAATCCCTAATAACAATTCAGGAGAAAGCTAATGAAAAAAATATTATCAATCTTCTTTATTCTCTCAATCATTATTCCCGGATTTTCTGCGATTGCTCAGGTTGAAAGGAAAGAACTCGGCAACCTTGTCATAGAAAACATTCCGGATATTCCGCAGCAGCTTAAAGACAGAATTTTTCAGTATCAAAGCACACGATCGGCATCTTTCCAGGATTGGCTTCACGATGATGCAGGAATTCTGATTTCAACCAGGTTCGGTGAAACAGCACAATTCCACCAAGTAAAAATGCCCGGAGGTGCAAGAGAACAGATTACTTTTTTCCCCGAGCCGGTTGGTGGCGCAACAGTTTGTAAAGATAAAAACAAAAATATTTTTCTTTTTACGAAAGATGTTGGCGGCGGTGAATTCTATCAGATATTCTCATTTGATATGAAGGATGGAAATTACAAAATGCTGACCGATGGTAAATCCAGCAACGGGGGAGTTTCCTGGAATAACAAGGGAGATAAATTTTCTTTCTTCAGTACAAAGAGAAATGGAACCGACTGGGATATATACATTGCAGATATTAATAACCCGGAAAACGCCGAGATGGTTTTGAGTGAGGGCGGTGCATGGGGTGCCGCAGATTGGTCACCGGATGATAAATCTCTGATTGTAGGAAAATATATTTCAGCAAATGAAAGTTATTTCTACCTTCTTGATATTACCACAAAAACATTAACACAGGTTAATCCTTCTCCCGAAAAGATTGCCTATGGCAGCACCATATTTTCTAAAGATGGCAAGGGAATCTTTTTTACTTCTGATGAGAAGAGCGAGTTTCAAAGACTCCGTTACTACGATCTGCAAAATAAAACCATTGCCACTTTAACAGAAGATATTAATTGGGATGTTGAATCTATGACCATTTCAGATGATGGTGAAAGTCTTGCCTTCACAGTTAATGAAGATGGTCTGAGTAAACTTTATCTTCTCGATACTAAAGCAATGAAACATAAAAAAGTACCTGGAATTCCCGTTGGTCAGGTTTATGGATTATCATTTCATCCTGATGGGAAAAAACTTGCACTCGTTTTAAATACGCCTCAAACTCCGGGGGATATTTTTGTAATGAACTTATCAGACTTTTCTCTCGAGCGCTGGACATACAGCGAGGCGGGTGGATTAAATACTTCTGAGTTTGTAATTCCAGAGCTCATTCACTATCCTACTTTTGATGAAGTTGATGGCAAACCAAGAATGATTCCTGCATTCATTTATAAGCCAAAAGGAAAAGGACCGCATCCTGTTGTAATCGATATTCACGGAGGTCCCGAGGGTCAGGCAACACCATCATTTGCTCCGATAAATCAATATTATATGAATGAAATGGGTATTGCTATAATTGAACCGAACGTTCGTGGTTCAACAGGTTATGGAAAATCATACCTGGAGCTTGATAACGGATTCAATAGAGAAAATTCAGTTAAAGATATTGGTGCACTTTTAGATTGGATAGAAAAGCAGCCGGATCTCGATGCAAAAAGCGTTGCAGTAAATGGTGGCTCATATGGCGGATATATGGTATTGTCTTCTATGTTCAACTATAATGATAGAATTAAATGCGGAGTTGATATCGTCGGTATCAGCAACTTTGTTACCTTCCTTAACAATACTCAGGACTATCGAAGAGATTTACGCAGAGTTGAATACGGTGATGAGCGTGACCCGGAGATGAATAAATTTCTTAATAGTATTTCTCCGACAACAAATGCGCATAAAATTACTAAACCTCTTTTTGTAGTTCAGGGATTGAACGATCCTCGCGTTCCTTACACTGAAGCCGAACAGATGGTTGATGTTGTTAGAAAAAACGGTGGTGAGGTTTGGTATCTTCTTGCTAAGGATGAAGGTCATGGCTTCAGAAAGAAAACTAACCGCGACTACTACATCTGGTCGGAAGTTTTGTTTTATGAAAACTATTTGTTGAAGTAGATACATTTAAGCTGTCACGTGAAAACGTGACGGCTGATAAATAATTTCAATTAAAACAGTTAATGTAAAGTTTGAGTTAATTAGATTATATTTTAGAAGTTTTAATAATACTTTGAGTCAAACTTGGATCATCTTAATCTATTCTATTTCTTCGTGACTTTTTGTACGGGATTTTTGATACTTGGAAGTCTTTTATTTTATCGGATCCTGAATAAACAAAGAGAGCTGAACTATTTTTTATTTTTCTATTCTACCTTTACGTTAATTTCGTTTCTAAATCTGCTTTCAACATATCTAAAAATAAATCTAATAACGGAAGTGAGCAATCTTTATTATTTTTTAAGATTCTTGGAAAATCCCATCGTACTTATCTTACTTTTATTCGCTACGCCATATTTTATTCATCATCTGACCAATGACGAAAAAAGTAAAAGTAAAAATATGACGATTGCCGCAATAGGAATAATATTATTTGTTTTTAATATGATGTTTATCTACCTGGAACCAAATAAAATTGAAAATAACTTGAGAATCCTGATCAAAGATGCAGTGTTCTTAAGCATAATATTGTATTGCATCCTGATAATTGCGAGATATTATACAAGGCTTGATGATAGTGATGAAAAAAAATTCTTTAGGAAAATTGTTTTTCTTTTACTTTTACTTTTGCCCGCAATTATTTCTGATACGTTTTTTCTGGAATATATAAAATTAAAGTTTTTTCCAATCGTATATGTTCTGATCGGTCTTATGTTTTTCAACTATTATGTGAAAATTATTCGGGAAAGCTTGCAGAATCTTGGAATTGTAAATCTGCAGCTCAACATCAAAAAATTCCCTAAAGAGATATTAGCAAAAAAATATGGCCTAACACGAAGAGAAATAGAAGTTGCAGAATTATTAAAAGAGGGAAAAGCTTATCTATCTATTGCAGAAGAATTATATATATCTGTGAATACAGTTAAATCGCACATCAAAAAAGCATATCAAAAATTAAGTGTTGGTAATAGAATGGAATTAGCCAATATTATCGGCAAATTAACTTCCCATGACGAATAAGAATTGATCTGGCGAACAATCTTTTCTAGCCATTTTAACATCACCCCAAAGTGTCATGTAGTAAAAATATTAGTTAAGAGTATAAAATCACCCTCAAGGGTAATTGAATTGCTACTTTATGTATTGCATTTTTGCACTCTTTAATTTTGAGGTTATAATGTTCAGACGTTTATTTAGTGGCTTATTATTGGTGGTTGTTTTATTTTCATTAAATTCATGCGTTAGTGAGTACGAAAGCAATGTCCGCATGGATGGGCCAACAATTGCAATAGTTGGACCTGATCAGAAGCTATATGTGGGTGATGGTTACTATAACTCAAGAATAGTTGTGTACGATTTAACAGGCAGATTCCTGTTTAGCTGGGGATCCAAAGGATACGGAAAAGGACAAATACAGAATCCGCATGGTTTAGTATTTGATGAAAAAGGTAAGTTGCTCGTTGCTGACAGGGATAATGGCCGGATACAATTATTTGAAAAAGAGGGTAACTATATAAGTGAATGGCATAGTGAAGAGCTCGGAAGGCCATGGAGTCTGGATACTGATGAAAATGGTTTTATTTACAGTATTGATGGAGGAGATCAGGATGAAGATAATCCAAGATCAGGAATTGTGAAATTATCCCCCAATGGAGAAATAATCTGCAGATTTAGTTCATTTGGAACCGGCCTAGGTCAGTTGAATTGGGGACATTCGATAGCTGTTTCTGCTCATGGTGATAACGTTTTTGCAGTTGATCTAAAAAATGCACGTGTTCAAAAATTTATTTCTTCAACCCAAAGTAAAAATGATTACATCTTTGATTTAGAGTGGGCAGATAGTTCATTTAAACCGGACAAACCTCCGCTAGGTATAGCATATAAAAATGAGATATTATTTGTTACGCTTGATGGCAAAGGGGAACCTATTCTCTTATTAAATGCTAATAATGGCCAATTAATCAATAAGATTGGAGAGGGAATTTTTGAAAGAGCACACGGAATTTCTGTTGATGAAGAAAGTTCTATATGGGTAACGGATGTTGATGCAAATAAAATTTACAGATTAAATTCTGCTGGGGTTGTACTGTTAATTATAGATGGACAAATCTGATGCTAAAAAAATTAGTTCTGATTAGCATAATAATTATTATCTTTCAAAACATTGTCTTTTCACAAACAAAAAACTTTGAACTGAAATCTTCCACAGCGTTAGCATTTACTCCTTCAGCGGAAGATATTAACACTACAAGTATTAGCCCATTACTAATTTTTAATTACAAACTAGGCAAAGATTACGTAATTGGTGCTAAACTTGGAGCTAGTTTTGTAATATTAAATAGAAAAGATTATACAACTCAGAATTCATTCGATATAGGAAATATTATATTAAAAGGCGGATTAATAAATGCTATTGACTATTATAATATAAAAACTGATGCCACATTAAATTTTGGAGTGCCACTTGCGACTTTTCCAGGAAATATTCCTGATAACAGATTAACTGAATTTAATTATAATAATGCAAATAGTGCTTATGGCTGGGCTGATCCATACATATGGTTGATGAATGTTGTGCCAATAACAATAGAAACAAATTCCAAAGTTGAATTAAATAAGGAATTAAGCCTGCTATTAAAAGTTGAACCCGGATATTTGATCGCTGTAAATTCAAGACCTTCAGGAACTGCGATGGCAACTAATCTTGAGGCTAAATATAGTTTGGGACAGGTGAATATAAGACTTGGATGGAAATCATACATAACGAGCATATCGATGGAAAATAATAATTATGATCAGAATTCTCTGTCAATAGGGACAAATTTCAAACTGTTTGAAAATGAATGTAAGACGGATTTTAATCTGAACATTGATTATCCAAATGGATTAGCTGAGTATTCACCAAAACCATTCTGGGGTGTAGTGATTAGTTATACCATTATTAACTAGGTTAAAGAATCTAGTATTGGGTAAATCAAGGAAAAAGTTTACCCCTAATGAGTTCGCTTAGAAGGAGTTATTTTTTATATATATTTTATTTCTTATGGTTATAAGACAACCGTGACAGCTGATAAAGAAAACTAGACAAGATTTTTATATTTGGTCGGATGTATTGTTCTACGAAAAGTATTTGTTGAAATAACTATCCCATTAGATTTTTAGCTGTGGACATATAAATCCACAGCTTTTTATTTTTAAACATATGACATCCAGATTGAAAATACTTTTTACTTTAAGTTTTTATTACAGATTAATTATTGGGAAGAAGCTGCATTCAACTTCATTCCTCAAATACATTCTAAGCAAGTAGTTGAATTACTAAACTTAGTTAGTTGAAATTAGCATAAGTGTTATTATTCCATTTTATTATATTTAAGTAAGATGAATAAAGGAACTAGACAATTAGCAGCAATTATGTTTACTGATATGGTTGGCTTCACTGCCATAATGCAAGAGGATGAAAAACTTGCGAAACGCCAAAGGGATCAGCAGCGAATGGTTTTAAATGAAAGAGTGAAAAAATATAATGGCGAAATCCTTCAGTATTATGGAGATGGGAGCTTAAGTATTTTTAAAAGTGGTGTTGAAGCAGTTCAATGTGCCATTGAAATTCAACTTGAACTTAAAAACGAACCGAAAGTTCCTCTTAGAATTGGTATTCATACCGGCGATATCGTATTTGATGATGGTGGAATCTATGGGGATGGGGTTAATATCGCTTCCCGTTTGGAATCAATTTCCACACCGGGAGGAATTCTAATCTCTGAAAAACTTCAGGATGAGCTTAACAGTCATCCGGAACTCCGATCAAAATCTCTTGGCAGATTTGCTCTAAAAAATGTTAGAAAACCAATTGAGATTTTTGCGGTTGCGGTTGAAGGTATTGTTGTTCCGACACAAGGCGAACTACATTCAGATAAAGCTGAAGCATCAAAAAGTATTGCAGTCCTTCCATTTGTTAATATGAGTAATGATGTTGAAAATGAATACTTCAGCGATGGCATCACCGAGGAAATTCTTAATGCTCTTGCTAAAGTAGATGGCTTACGCGTTACTTCCAGAACATCTTCATTCGCATTTAAGGGAAAGAATCTTGCTATCAAAGAAATCGCCAAGCAGCTTAACGTAAATACTATTCTAGAGGGGAGTGTAAGGAAATCAGGCAATCGGGTAAGGATCACTTCGCAGTTAATTAACTCATCAAACGATTATCATATATGGTCTGAAACTTATGACAGAGATTTAGAAGATATATTTCAGGTTCAGGATGAGATATCAAAAAAAATAGTAAATACGCTCAGAGAAAAACTCACAATCAACCAATGGGATGAACAGCTTGTTACTACAAAAACAGAAAACCTGGAAGTTTACAACCTATATCTGAAAGGCAAATATCATCTTTTCAAGTGGTCACCTGATGAAGTTAAGAAAGGATTGGAAATTTTAAACACCGTAATTGAGAAAGAAGAAAATTTTGCCCCCGCACATTCTTCAGCGGCATTTTGTTATGTAATTCTTGGTGCTATGGGGCACATGCGTACGAACATTGCTTATAACAGAGCTATGTATCATGCTCAGAAAGCTATTGAGATAGATGATACTTTAGCCGAAGCATACACTTCTTTAGGACTTGCAAAAATATTTATCAATTGGGATCTGAATGGTGCGTCCCTCTCATTTCAGAAAGCCATGCAGCTTCAGCCGGGTGATGCTGGCGTTCATCACTCTTACATGATTTATCTCACAGCAAAAGGTAAACTTGAAGATGCAGTAGAAACAGCCAGGTATGCACTGAAGCTCGATCCTCTTTCACTTAGGATGAATCAGGCACTTGGAGAAGCTTTACTAAATGCAGGTTATTATAAGGAAGCTTTGGTACAGCTTGAAAAAACACTTGAGCTTGATCCAAACTTCAGAGCAGCTATAGAAACGAAAGGATGGACATTGTTCTTCCTTGGTAGAAATGATGAATCTATTCAAGCATTCAGAGATTATCAAAGAAGAACAGGCAGTCCTCTTAAAGGAATAACAGGGCTCGGTTACGTACTTGCACGTTCGGGTAATGTTGAAGAAGCGAAGCAAATCCTTGAGAAAATAAAAATTAGGGAACAACAGGATAAAAACGTTTCACTACATATGGACTACCTGGTTGTTTATGCAGGATTGAAAGATTTTGACAATGTTTTCTATCACCTCGAAAAAGCAATTGAAGATGGTAACCTCGGATATTTTCTCAGAATACATCCATTGGGTGAAGAAATCAGAAACGATCCAAGATATGAAAAAGCGATGATAAAAGTTGGCAGAAAAAACTAAAATATATTCTTTAGTGGTTATGCTGTCTTCTCTGATTTTTTCTCCTGATCTTTTCTCTCAAGATAGAGAAGGAAATTTAAGTAGTGGTGCCGACTCTACTTTTAGATTTCAGGGCATCGTACCACCAGTTGAGTTTCAATATAACCTGAATGAAATATTCAGCAAGCCAATTTCCAATCAAATCCCGGAGGATGTTTTGTTTGATGATAATCCATCAACAGTTTGGCTTCGTACTCAATTATTAATTTCAAATAATGCAGCACAATTTGGTTATGATGAAATTAATACTCACTTTACTTCACCTTTGTACCAGCAGTATCTCAGAGATTCTGAATTTGATATGTTCAGATATGTACTTGGAATAGCGCAGGCAAGTGCTGTTGGTTACATGGCTTACAGGCATATCAAGAAGTACGGATTCTGGAAGTAACACCAGTATCTTTCAAACCTGAGATTTACCTCCCATCAGTAAAATAATTCTTATTTCAATTATTTAAGGTTTGTTGAAACACGCTGCTGTTTATTTCGTCTTAATTTCCGGAAGAAACAGTAAATCAGACAGATTTAATCATTAACTCGAAAGGAGAAACCATGAATATTTTCTCAACTATTTCAAAAACCAAATCAGCGAGTCCGGTTTTGCTCGTAATAATTTTTATTATTGGATATACTTCCATATCCTGTGCAGACACACCAACGGATTCTCTTAACAAAGACTCACAAAAATATCTTTCATTTTATGAAACTATTGACGGTGAAAGAATTCACTGGGAGGCAAATTTTTTTGGAGATGAAATAACTTCTATCTATAAGAACGGAAAAAGAATTCCAGATGATCTCGCTGCTGATTACAAGGATAAAGTGTATGATCAGCTTGATGATATGAGATTTGGCGGGAAGAAATTCAGTTTCCGAATGCCCAACTTATCAGGCAAAGAATTTCACTTTGATATGGAAGAACTTCATAAAGATCTGGAAGAAATGAAGAAAGAACTTCCAAAGCACAAAGAAAATTTTAAGTTCTACCAGTTTGATAGTGAAGAATTCGAAAAAGAAATGGAAGAACTGAAAGAGGAACTTAAAGAAGGTAAATCTCATCTTTATAAATTTGATTTCAACGAAGAAGAGTTCAAAGAGCAGATGGAAAAACTTCAGAAGGAATTAAAAGAAAATCTGCCGAAGTTGAAGAAGTTTAAGTTTGAATTTGATATTGAGGAAGAAGATACGGAAGTCTAAAAATTGAACTTAAGAGCATTAATTAGCAAATGAACTAATTCCTGAAAGTGGTTGTTTTAAATTACCGATCACTTAAAGAAAGTAGTTCATCAATGTCAAAAAAATATTTAATCGTAGGAGGCAGTTCCGGAATTGGATTAGCTCTCGCAAATCGACTTGCTGCTGAAGGAAACAAAGTAGTTGTTTTAAGCCGTAACCTGAATCAGCTTCAGCTAAGAGAAAATATCGAGCATCATAAATTTGATGTTCTTGATGAAACTCGAACATTTCCAACACTTGATCAAGAATTTAGCGGTCTTGCATATTGCCCTGGTTCAATAAATCTAAAACCATTCAAGAGTTTGAAGGAGCAGGACTACATTGATGATTTTAAGATCAATGCTCTAGGTGCAGTAAAAGTTATCAATCAGTATTTACCAAATCTTAAAAAAGTTGAGAAATCTTCCATCGTCTTATTCAGTACAGTTGCTGTGCAAACAGGAATGCCTTATCACGCATCAATTGCAATGGCTAAAGGTGCTGTTGAAGGATTGACACGTTCGCTCGCAGCAGAGTTTGCACCAAAGATAAGAGTGAATGCAATCGCTCCTTCGTTAACTGATACTCCTCTGGCAAGTAAACTTTTAAGTAGCGATGAAAAGAAAGAAGCTTCAGCAAAAAGACATCCGTTAAATTCAGTCGGTAAAGCAGAAGAAATTTCAAATGCTGCTTACTATCTTCTATCCGAGGAATCAAGCTGGATGACTGGACAAATACTTCACGTTGATGGCGGAATGTCTTCTCTTAGATTGTTATGACAGTTAAAGTATTTTTAGTCCTAATAAATTATTTAATGATTATGCCACAAACAGAAGAATCAAATCTCAAATTAACTTTTGCAGATTTCGCAGATCAAGAAGTCAGATCACAATGGGGTGTTACGAATGACGATGTAATGGGCGGTGTTTCAAATTCAAAAATTTCTGTCAGCGAAGAAAACTTATTAATATTTTCGGGGGAAGTGTCTCTGGAGAATAATGGCGGCTTTGCGTCTCTCAGAAGTCCAATAGATGATTATGATTTTTCTGGCTATGAAGGATTTCTTCTAAAAATCAAAGGTGATGGAAAAACTTATAATCTTTCCTTCAGGCTGACAAAAAATTTTACAGGATATAATTACACTCAAAAATTCCAAACCGAAAAAGATAGCTGGCAGATTGTCAAGCTTCCTTTTAAGCATTTTAATTTGAAGTATTACGGAAAAGAAGTAAGCAGTTTTAAACCACCAGATAAATCAAATATCAAACAAATATCCATCCTTATCAGCGATAAGCAGCAAGGTCCATTCCGAATAGAGATTGAATGGATTGGGTTGTATTAAGCTCAATTCTAATCATTTCCAAAGAAGAGTTATCATTTGAACTTATATCAGAATGTCTCTGTTATAAGACTAGAATATCTAACAAAGGAAATTAAAATGGAAAATAGCAAGCAATTACAAACTCTTGAAGATGATGAAATAGGTGAGAATCATCACTTTACATCGATTGATACACCGCTGCACGCTGATGCATTTAAGATTGATGATGATTTAAAAATTGAGTTGATAGAAAAAAACTTTAAAGAAATTATGCACGTTCTTGGACTTGATCTCAATGATGAAAGTTTAAAAGATACTCCGAGAAGAGTTGCAAAAATCTATGTGAAAGAAGTTTTCAGCGGGTTGAATCCTGATAATAAAC
>CAZLJI010000052.1:0-7318 GCA_964559565.1 uncultured Ignavibacteriaceae bacterium
GCTGACGTAGCTCAGTTGGTAGAGCACATCCTTGGTAAGGATGAGGTCACCGGTTCAATCCCGGTCGTCAGCTCAAGAAAAAATCAGGAGTAAATTATGGCAAAAAGTAATATCAGACAAATAATAACTTTAGAAAGTACCGCTGGTACGGGATACAGGTATTCGACAACTAAAAATAAAAGAACTCATCCTTCCAGAGTTGAATATAAAAAATATGATCCTGTAGTTCGCAAGCACGTAATATTTAAGGAAACTAAATAATACGTCAGTAGCTCAATTGGCTAGAGCAGCGGTCTCCAAAACCGCAGGTTGGGGGTTCGAGTCCCTCCTGACGTGCCACTAAAAATTATTGATTGCAAAATGAAAGAAAAGATAAAAAATTTTTTTGAAGACGTAGTGAAGGAAATGAAAAAAGTTACCTGGCCCACTAAAGCTGAACTTTTTGAATCTACTAAAATCGTAATTGTTGTTTGCATTATACTTGCCGGATTTACTTACGTCATAGATATGATAATTAATCAGGTAATCCAGGGAATATTTTAACAGGTAAGATTGATGGTTGCAAAATGGTATGTCGTTAGAACTTTCTCTGGTCACGAGAACAAAGTAAAACAGTTTTTGGAAACAGGACTGCTAGAGAACGAACAGTTAAGATTGAAGATAAAAGAGATACTCGTACCAACAGAAAAAGTATTCGAAGTTAAGGATGGTAAAAAGCGAAGCAAAACAAAAAACTTTTTCCCGGGATATATTCTTGTTCAAGCGGAATTAGATAACCAGGTAAAGGAATTCATTTTAAGGACGCAATCAGTAATGGGGTTCCTAGGTACTGGTAATATGCCAAATCCGCTTCAGCCTGAAGAAGTAAGAAGAATAGTTGGCAGGATTACTCAGAATGAAAGTACTGAAAGAATGGAAACCATTTTCAGAAACGGTGATCTTGTTAAAATAATTGATGGTCCGTTTAACAACTTCAGTGGAACGGTTCAAGAGGTTAACGAAGAGAAAATGAAAATGAAGGTTATGGTCTCAATCTTTGGGAGAAAAACTCCGGTTGAGATTGACTTTGTTCAAGCAGAATTAGAAAAATAATTTTTATTCGAATAGGGTAAATAATAATGGCAAAAAAAATTGATAGTTTTATAAAATTACAGATACCGGCAGGTAAGGCGAATCCATCACCACCCGTAGGACCTGCACTTGGTCAAAAGGGTGTTAATATTATGGAGTTCTGTAAACAGTTTAATGCAAGAACGCAGGATAAGGATGGGTTGATTATTCCTGTTGTAATTACAGTATTTTCAGATAAATCATTTACATTTATTACAAAAACTCCTCCCGCTGCAGTACTCCTTAAGAAACTGACGAAAGTAGAAAAGGGTTCAGCCGAATCAAATCGGACAAAAGTTGGAAAGGTAACCCGAAATCAACTGAAGGAGATTGCTGAGATAAAGATGAAAGACTTAAATGCATTTGATCTTGATCACGCAATGAGCATGATTGCTGGCACTGCAAGAAGTATGGGACTTACTGTCGAAGATTAAATTTTATTTTCCGAAACTAAATATACTTTGGTTTAAATATGAAGATTACAAAAAGAAGAAAAGAATTTCAGTCAAAATTAAAAAAGGATAAAGAATACACGCTTCAAGAAGCAATATCTTTACTTAAAGAAACTTCAAAGGTGAAGTTTGTTGAATCTCTAGACTGTGCAATGCGTCTGGGGGTAGATCCTCGCCAGGCCGATCAGATGTTGAGAGGAACTGTTTCACTTCCTCACGGTACTGGAAAAACTGTTTCTGTTCTCGTAATTGGAAAAGGGGCCAAAGCTCAGGAAGCACTTGATGCAGGAGCTGATTACGCTGGCTTTGAAGAATACCTTGAAAAAATTAAAGGTGGTTGGACAGATGTGGATGTAATTATATCAACTCCTGATTCGATGAGTGAATTAGGCAAGCTTGGAAAAATTCTTGGTCCAAAAGGATTAATGCCAAATCCGAAGAGCGGTACAGTTACTCAGGATGTTGCCAATGCTGTTAAAGAAATTAAAGCTGGTAAAATAGAATTCAGAGTTGAAAAAACCGGAATTATTCATACTTCGGTAGGAAAATTAAATTTTGATACTGACAAGCTTGTTGAAAACGCAAAAGCTTTTGTCAATACTATCATAAAAATGAAACCTGCATCTGCCAAAGGGCAGTATGTTAAAAGCTTGTTTTTATCAAGCACAATGGGTCCGGGTTTAAGAATTACAAAAGACGAATATACAGTACGTCAGGTATAAAAAAGTTTACGCACTCAAAAAATAAATGCTTCTAACCGACACGTTAACTAAATATTGAAACGGGAGTAAAATGGACAGAAACGAAAAATCAGAAATAATTACTGAGATAAAAGAGCTCTTAGAGAGTTCATCTGCAGTTTACTTGACCGATTATCACGGAATTAATGTTGAAGACATAAGTGCTCTTCGAAATCAGTTCCGTAATGAGGGAGTTCGTTACAAAGTATATAAAAATACTCTTGTTAAAAGGGCCCTTCAGGAATCAGGTAAGTACGATAAAATTGCAGATCACTTGACCGGGATGATAGGGTTTGCCTTTACAACAAAAAATCCTCTTGCACCGGCCAAAATCATCAATAAATATTTTGGTGATAAAGAAAAACTTTCTCTCAAAGCTTGCTATGTTGAGGGAGAATATTTCGATGGAAGCCAGCTGAAAGTATTGGCTCAACTTCCTTCAAAGAACGAATTAATAGCAGGAATAATGGGCTCGCTTAATTCACCAGTGTCGGGAATTGTTGGAGCTATCAATGCTGTTATGAGAGAACTCGTTAGTGTTGTGGACGAGATTTCTAAAAAACAAGCAGCATAACTTTTTAAGAATTTAAAAAATCAGGAGAAAAAAAATGTCAGAAAAAGTAACAAACGCATTAGAATTGATTAAGGGTATGTCCCTTATGGAAGCTGCGGAACTAAAGAAAGCTCTGGAAGAAGAATTTGGAGTAACAGCTGCAGCACCAATGATGATGGCAGGTCCTATTGCAGGTGGCGAAGCTGCGGTAGTTGAAGAGCAGACAGAATTCACTGTCGTATTACAGGCTGCCGGAGAAAAGAAAATCAATGTTATTAAAGTGGTAAGAGCCCATACCGGCTTAGGTTTGAAAGAAGCAAAAGATCTTGTTGATGGTGCACCGAACACAGTTAAAGAGGGCATATCAAAAGATGAAGCTGAAAAACTCAAAAAAGAGTTTGAAGAAGCCGGCGCAACTGTAATACTGAAATAATCATTTTATAGCCGATATTAAATCCTTTTGTGAAGAGTGATAGTACGGTTTTCCGTTCTATCGCTTTTTACGTTTAGGATGATGCAAATTTATGCTTAGAAAAATCAAGTTTTTTATTAAAAGGAGTAGGATAATTGAATAACAACCGTATTTCCTTTGGATCTATAAAATCTGTTATGGATGTTCCTGATTTACTGAATATCCAGAATGAAACTTTCGAAGAATTTATTCAGCTCGAAAAACTTCCTGAAGATAGGGAGAATAAAGGTCTTCAAAAGGTCTTCATAGATAACTTCCCAATATTCGATAATAAAGAAAATTACCGGCTGGATTTCATTCATTATGCAGTTGAAAAGGCAAGATTTTCCGTTGAAGAATGTATGGAAAGGGGATTAACTTTTGCGGCGCCACTTAAGGCAAAGCTAAGATTATCTGCAAAAGATCCTGACACTGAAGAGTTTGTTAATAGTGTTGAACAGGAAGTATATCTTGGCAGCGTACCTTTTATGACAGAGAAAGGTACATTTGTAATCAATGGAGCAGAAAGAGTAGTAGTATCTCAGCTGCATCGTTCACCTGGTGTTGCTTTTTCAGAAACAGTTCATCCGAACGGAACTCCTATTTACTCCGCAAGAATTATTCCTCTGCGCGGTTCCTGGGTTGAGTTTGCTACAGATATAAATTTTGTTCTTAATGTCTATATCGACAGGAGAAAGAAATTCCCGGCAACAACTCTTCTTCGAGCACTGGGTTATACAAGTAACGACGATATATTTAATCTTTTTAACCTGGTCGAAGAAGTTAATGTTAACAAAGCCGATTTGAGTTCTTACATTGGAAGAGCCATTGCCAGTGATGTATTTGATATGGCAACTGGAGAAATTTTTCTTGGTGGAGGAACACTTCTAACTGAAGAAGATGTTGAAAGATTAGGAGAAGCTGAGATTGAATCAATCAGATTTCTCTCCCGTGACACTTCCCCGGATCAGGATCTTATTGTTAATACACTTAAGAAAGATTCTGCTCAGTCCAAAGAGGAAGCACTTTTCGCCATTTACAGACAGCTGAGATCAGGTGAAGCGCCAGACGCAGAAACAGCAGAAGCCTTAATTGAAAAATTATTTTTTAATGACAAAAGATATGATTTGGGTGATGTTGGCCGTCATCGAATGAATGATAAGTTGAAATTAGATATTCCTGAAACAACCACCGTGCTTACAATTCAGGATATTATTGAAATAATGAAATATATGATCAAGCTGAAGAATGGAACCGAACCCGTTGATGATATAGATCACTTAGGAAATAGAAGAGTAAGAACCGTCGGTGAACAGCTTAGTCAGCAGTTTAATGTTGGAATGGCACGTATGGCAAGAACGATTAAAGAACGAATGAACATGCGCGATACGGAAAACTTCACACCACAGGATCTTGTTAATGCACGTACTATTACAAGTGTGATAAACGCATTCTTCGGTACTAATCAGCTTTCACAGTTCATGGATCAAACAAATCCGTTAGCTGAACTAACACATAAAAGAAGAATGTCTGCTTTAGGACCTGGAGGTTTAACAAGAGAACGAGCAGGCTTTGAAGTTCGTGACGTTCACTATACACACTATGGACGTTTGTGTCCAATTGAAACTCCAGAAGGACCGAACATCGGATTGATCTCTTCGCTAACAATTTATGCAAGAGTAAATCGCTATGGTTTTCTTGAGACTCCATACAGAAAAGTAAATAAGGGTAAAGTTACAAAAGAAGTTGAATTTCTCAGCGCGGAACAAGAAGATATCTTTACAATTGCTCAGGCGAATGCACTTTTAGATGAGCAGTCGAGATTTGTGAAGGAAAGAGTTAAATCCCGCTTGCAAGGTGAATTTCCAATCGTCTCTCCCGACCAGGTGGAATATATGGATGTAGCTCCTGCACAGATTGTGAGTCCTGCAGCAGCACTTATCCCGTTCCTTGAGCACGATGATGCTAACAGAGCACTCATGGGATCGAACATGCAACGCCAGGCTGTTCCTCTTCTCAAGCCACAGAATCCCATTGTTGGAACAGGTATGGAAGGAAGAGTCGCACATGACTCAAGATCCATAATAGTAGCTGAGAATAGTGGTGTTATTGAGTATGTCGATTCTACAAGAATAACAGTCAGATATGATATCAATCCAAATAGCATCGAAGCAATCACTTCATTCAACGATGTGAGAAGAGTTACTTATAGTCTGATAAAGTTTCATGGCACAAACCAGGAAACATGCATCAATCAAAAACCTTATGTTGCTGAAGGTCAGAAAGTTGAAAAAGGTGATGTGCTGGCTGATGGACAGGCAACAGAAGAAGGTGAATTAGCTCTCGGCAGAAATGTACTTGTAGCTTTTATGCCGTGGCGTGGATATAATTTTGAAGATGCGATTATCTTAAGTGAAAGACTTGTTAAAGACGATGACTTCACTTCACTACATATTGAAGAATTTGAACTTCAGGTTCGAGAAACCAAGCGAGGTGAGGAAGAACTAACTAGAGAAATTCCAAATGTTAGTGAAGAAGCAGTTAAAAACCTTGATGAATATGGTATAGTAAGAGAAGGTGCAGAAGTTAAAGAGGGTGATATACTGATTGGAAAGATTACACCAAAAGGTGAAACTGATCCAACACCTGAAGAAAAGCTGCTTAGAGCAATATTCGGAGATAAAGCCGGTGATGTTAAAGATGCATCTTTAAAAGCACCTCCGGGATTAAGAGGAACCGTCATCAAGACCAGATTATTCAGCAGAAAGAAAAGAGATGCCGATTCAAAGAAATCGGAAAAAGCTTTGTTGGATACAATTGAACACGAACATAATCATCGATTAAAAGAAAATTATGCGAAGCTTGTTGAAAAATTAACAAAGCTTTGCGAAGGATTAGTAACAACCGGAATCAGAGACCTTGACGGTACAGTTTCTTTGAGAAGCAATACAACCATTAAGGATTCAACATTCTCGTCTATTGAAGACGTAACTAAGCTTGACTATACTCTAGACTGGTTCGATAGTAAAAAAACTAATCAGCACATAAAAACTTTATTTAAAAATTATTTTGACAAGACAGCCGAAATTGGTGAAGACTATAAACGTGAAAAAATAAAAATTGCCAGCGGCGACGAATTGCCTCCTGGAATAGTTCAACTCGCAAAAGTTTATGTTGCTAAGAAGAGAAAAGTTTCGGTGGGTGATAAAATGGCAGGCAGACATGGAAATAAAGGTGTTGTTGCGAAAGTTGTTCCGGTTGAAGATATGCCTTTCTTGCCCGATGGTACTCCTATGGATATTATTTTGAATCCGCTCGGTGTACCTTCAAGAATGAACCTTGGTCAGCTATATGAAACTGCACTTGGCTGGGTTGGAAAAACTCTCGGAGTCAAATTTGCTACTCCGATTTTTGATGGTGCCAAAGTAGAAGACGTGGAAGAATGGTTAGCAAAAGCTGAAATGGAATTAGGTTCAAAGACTGATTTGTATGATGGACGTTCAGGTGACAAGTTCCATCAGAAAGTTACTTGCGGTTATATTTATATGATGAAGCTAAGTCATCTTGTTGATGATAAGATTCACGCCCGTTCAATTGGTCCATACTCATTGATTACTCAGCAGCCGCTTGGTGGAAAAGCTCAGTTCGGCGGACAGCGTTTCGGAGAAATGGAAGTTTGGGCACTTGAAGGTTACGGTGCTGCTTATACTCTGCAGGAAATATTAACGATTAAAAGTGATGATGTTGCAGGAAGAGCTAAAGCTTACGAAGCTGTTGTTAAAGGTGATAACCTGTTGCAGCCAAACATTCCTGAATCCTTTAATGTACTGATTAAAGAGCTGCAGGGATTAGGGCTCGACGTTACGATTAACTAATTGAATTAATTACAAGAATTTTAATAGAACTTAGGAGATAAAATATGGCTTTCAGAATCCAAGAACATGCAATGATGGATATAGACAGCATTACGATTAGTCTTGCAAGTCCCGATGATATTTTATCAAGATCATAT
>CAZLJI010000052.1:7328-7605 GCA_964559565.1 uncultured Ignavibacteriaceae bacterium
GGAGAGGTTACTAAGCCTGAAACTATTAATTACAGATCATTTCGACCTGAGAAGGACGGATTATTCTGTGAAAAAATATTTGGACCCACTCGTGATTGGGAATGTTTCTGCGGAAAGTATAAAAGGATAAGATACAAAGGCATTATATGCGATAGATGCGGAGTTGAAGTAACCCAGAAAAGTGTTCGTCGCGAAAGAATGGGTCACATTGGTCTTGCTGTTCCTGTTGTTCACATCTGGTTTTTCAGAGCACAGCCTTCAAAGATAGGAAACATTA
>CAZLJI010000052.1:7615-10791 GCA_964559565.1 uncultured Ignavibacteriaceae bacterium
ATAGGGCTAAGTCTTAAAGAGCTTGAAAAAGTTATTTATTACGAGTCATATATTGTATTAAATCCGGGTCCAACTGGATTGAAAAAAGGCGACCTGATTTCTGAAGATCAATATTTTGAAGTGATGAGTTCATTACCATCCGAGAACCAGAGATTCGAAGACACACATCCTGATAAGTTCGTTGCGAAAATAGGTGGTGATGCGGTTAAAACTATTCTCAGGAATACGAATGTTGAAAAGCTGTCTGAAGAGCTTCGCGAGCAAGTTAAAGTTGAAACATCTCAGCAAAAGAAAGCTGATCTTCTGAAAAGATTAAGAGTAATTGAAGCTTTCAAAGCAGAGAACATAAAAGTTGAAAATAAGCCGGAGTGGATGGTACTCAGTTATATTCCGGTTATTCCCCCGGAACTCAGACCTCTCGTCCCACTTGAAGGCGGCAGATTTGCAACCAGCGATTTGAATGATCTCTACAGAAGAGTAATCATTCGTAACAATCGTTTAAAGAGATTAATGGACATCAAAGCTCCAGAAGTAATTCTTCGAAATGAAAAAAGAATGCTTCAGGAAGCAGTTGATGCTCTGTTTGATAATTCACGAAGAGGAAGTGCAGTAAGAAGTGATAGTAATCGACCACTAAAATCTTTGAGTGATATGCTCAAAGGAAAGCAGGGAAGATTCCGTCAGAACTTGTTAGGAAAGAGAGTTGATTATTCAGCACGTTCGGTTATCGTTGTTGGTCCCGAACTTAAGCTGCATCAGTGCGGTCTTCCAAAAGATATTGCTGTTGAATTATTTAAGCCTTTCCTGATCAGGAAACTTATCGAAAGAGGACATAATAAAACGGTAAAGAGTGCCAGAAAAGTTGTTGACAGAAAAGATCCGATGATTTGGGATATTCTTGAAAAAATAATTCAGGCACATCCAGTACTTTTAAACAGAGCACCTACTCTGCACAGACTAGGTATTCAGGCATTCCAGCCAATACTTATTGATGAGAAAGCTATTCAATTACATCCAATGGTCTGTACTGCATTTAATGCAGACTTTGATGGTGACCAGATGGCAGTGCATGTTCCTTTATCATACGAGGCTCAGCTCGAAGCTTCTTTATTAATGTTGAGCAGTCATAATATATTATCGCCTCAGAATGGAAGTCCGATTGTTGTTCCCACTCAGGATATAGTGCTTGGCTGTTACTATCTAACAAAGCAGAAAGAAGGCGATAAGGGCGAAGGAATGCTATTCTATTCTCCCGAAGAAGTAATCATCGCATATGATAACAAAAAAGTTGGTCTGCACGCGAAGATTAAAGTTAAGATAGATCGTAATTTTGTTGAAACTACTACAGGAAGAGTTATCTTCAATCAGGTTCTGCCGAAAGAAATGGGTTACATCAATCAATTGCTCATTAAGAAAATATTTGGCGGAATCATTGGCAAGATGTACATCCAGCTTGGTAACAAAGTAACTGCAAAATTCCTAGACGATCTTAAAGACCTTGGATTCAAATTTGCAAGTGAAGGTGGATTATCTGTTAGCTACGCAGACATGGTTGTTCCCGAAGAAAAAGAAAATCTTATAGCTAAGGCAAATAAAAAAGTTGATGGCATATTGAACGAGCATGAACAGGGTGTTATTACAGATGCAGAAAGATATAATAAGATTATAGACGTTTGGACTCATACCACTAATGATGTATCTCGTGCGCTGATGGAAAAAATTAAACGAGCCGAAGGTGGATTCAACTCACTTCATATGATGGTTGACTCAGGTGCAAGAGGTTCTCAGGAACAAGTAAGACAGTTAGCCGGAATGAGAGGATTGATGATGAAACCTCAGAAAACATTATCCGGGCAAGCAGGTGAAATTATTGAGAATCCGATAGTCGCAAACTTTAAAGAAGGATTAACAGTTCTCGAGTACTTTATTTCTACTCACGGTGCCAGAAAAGGATTGGCTGATACAGCGCTCAAAACTGCTGATGCAGGTTATCTGACAAGAAGATTAGTTGACGTATCTCAGGATGTCATTATTACTGAAATAGATTGCGGAACTATTCTCGGCATCGAAGTCAAAGCGCTTAAAGATGTTGAACAGGAAAGAGAACCATTAGGAGAACGTATTACCGGACGAGTTGTTCAGGAAGATGTTTATCATCCAATTACTGAAGAACTGATTATTGAAGCTGGTGAGATAATCACAGAGGACATCGCTGAAAAAATTGAAGATGCCAATATTGATGAAGTTTATATTAGAACAGTGCTAACTTGCGAATCGAAAAAAGGTGTATGTGCTAAATGTTATGGTAGAAATCTAACCACCAGTAAGCTTGTTGAAGTTGGAGAGGCTGTTGGAATCGTTGCAGCACAATCAATAGGTGAACCAGGCACGCAGCTTACTTTACGAACATTCCACCTTGGTGGTACTTCCTCAAGAATTGCAACGCAATCTCAGGTTGAAACCAATATCGAAGGAACAGTTAAGTTCGAAAAAGTAGTTTTCGTTGAAAAAATGAATCAGGATCCTTTTGGTGGACCTGATAGGAAAGTCAAAGTTGTGACCGGAAGAAGAGGTGCTTTAGGTATATATGATGAAAATAATCGTCAACTAAAAAAGTATGATGTGCCTTACGGTGCTGAACTTACTGTTGATGATGAACAAAAGGTTAGCAAAAATACACCTCTTTATCATCACGACCCTTACAATGCATTAATCATTGCTGATATTCCTGGTAAAGTTGGTTTTGTCGATCTTATTGATGGATCAACTTTGAAGCAAGTTACAGATGAACAAACTGGACACGTTCAGAAAGTTGTAATAGATTCAAAAGACAAGACACTTACACCAAGTATTGTAATTGTAGCTGAAAATGGAGATAAAAAATCATTTAACCTTCCAACTAGATCATACTTAGCTGTTGAAGAAGGCGAATCGATAACTGCAGGAACTGTGCTTGCAAAAATCTCCAAACAGACCACGAAGACACGTGATATCACAGGTGGTCTACCGAGAGTAACCGAATTATTTGAGGCAAGAAGTCCGCAGGATCCGGCAATCGTTTCTGATATCGAAGGTCTAGTAAAGTTTGGTGGAAGAAAGAAAGGATCACGAGAAATTTCTGTGGTTGCTCAAGACGGTTCAGATGAAAAGAAATATGCTGTTCCATTAGGAAAGCA
>CAZLJI010000053.1:0-10651 GCA_964559565.1 uncultured Ignavibacteriaceae bacterium
ACATGACCAAAAGAGCAGAAGCCATATTAAAGAAATGAAGAACCACTGGCTACAACATTGTATAAACGTAATGCGGGCTAAACAGCTAAACCCGAGCTTTTTTGCTCCTAAGAAACTTTGCGGTGGGCGGACAGTGAATCGCTCCGAATCCCGCACTACGCTTATACTTGACCGTTATGCAGCATAAACGAAACCCCTAACACCATATAGTATGTTTGAGAACGAACAAATCAAAAGAATCGCCAACGTAATTCATGAGAAAATAATCGTTAAGGAGATTTGGATGCTCATAATAATGTTGGCAATCTATGCAATACAAATCGCATCAAAGAATTCAATCGGAGTCATTGTCAATCTAGTTTTTACATTAGCTGCCTTTATCTACTTTTTTTCTGCGTTTGCCTATCTAGCAATTCCTGATGCCACCAAGTTTGATCAATTTTATATCAAACTGGTCGGTTGGGGAAGTTCCGTTATGTGCATAGGAATACTCTTTAAAATATCTCATTATCCTAACGCCGGATTGATGTTGAAAATCGGAATGATCACACTTGGAGTAGTAATAGTAACCATGTTGTATCTCAGATCTCAAAAAAGTACATCTGTGCTATTCATAAAGACTATACCCCATCGCTTAATAGTATTTGCTATGATTATGGGCTTAACATACTTAGTAGAAAATTACGCTGCATAACAGGTCGGTATATGTCATTGGCTTTCCGCACCGCGAGAATTTTCTGACTAAAGATGACTGTTCTGTGGCTGACGGCACAGGCTGCCCCGGCTCCCGCCGGGGACTTCCGCCAGCTGGCGGATCACGGTTTTTGCCAACGCGAGAATAAAGTAATAACCGCATAATCCTGCATCGCACCACGAGTGCAAAAACACGCGCCACCGTCCGCCAGCTGGCGGACCAACGCCACATACCGCCGAACGTTAGCGGTTATGCTAAAATAAACACCATGGAGATAGAATCAATAAGATTGAAATTATTAGAAATAACCTGGGATGATTTAATGGATATACATAGACTCCATTCATTTCCTGAGGTTGATGAGTTTAATACACTTGGAATACCCGAAAGTATTGAAGACACTAAGGTAGTTATTCGTCCTTTGATAGAAGCTCAGAATGAAGAACCTCGGAAATCGTATACATGGAAGATTGTTATGAAAGATTCTGATATTTTTATTGGTTTAGCGGGCTTAACACTCTCTAATGATAAATTTAAATTGGGAGAAATCTACTATAAATTATTGCCTTCTTATTGGGGAAAAGGATTTGCGACCGAGGTTTCCAAAAGATTAATTAAATCTGGATTTGAACATTTCCATTTGCATAAAGTTGAGGCTGGTGTCGCCACTGAAAATATAAGATCTATTAATGTTTTAAAAAAGTCAGGCATGATACTAGAAGGATTAAGAAGAAAAATACTCCCGATTAGAGGCAGATGGATCGATAATTTCCATTACGCAATTGTTGAAGATGATCCTCGAGATTATTAGTTAATAAGCACAGACCGCTAACAGGTCGGTATATGCAATTGGCTCTCCGCACCGCGAGAACTTTCTGGCTAAAGAAGAACGCTAAGTGGTCGGCGGTGCGGCCTGCCCCGGCTCCCGCCGGGGACTCCCTCCTGGTGTCACGGTTTTTGCCAACGCGAGAATAAAGTAATAACCGCATAATCCTACACCGCACCACGAGCGCAAAAACACGCGCCACCGCGATGCTGCGGCAACAAGCACATACCGCCGAACGTTATGTGCCATTTATTGGCTCAATGCCAGAATTAAGCCTTGATAGATTTCGATTTTGTCAACATCAACTATGAATAAAAATAATTGACTTTAGTTAATCCTTTGCATAATTTTACTTAAATAAAATCTGACTCAAAGACCATTTTTTATTAC
This sequence comes from uncultured Ignavibacteriaceae bacterium, assembly GCA_964559565.1. Taxonomy (GTDB): domain Bacteria; phylum Bacteroidota; class Ignavibacteria; order Ignavibacteriales; family Ignavibacteriaceae; genus IGN2. The sequence continues at coordinate 1,911 of CAZLJI010000053.1, forward strand.
ATCTAATTCAATATGTATTATTTACAAACCTAATCCAAGATACAAATGATTGGTGCTTTAATTGCTAAAAAAGAAACAGGAAAGGCCTTTAGGTGCATGAATAATCATGACCTTCCCGGACTTATGTCGTACTTTAGAGACGATTGTACTTTTATCTATCCAGGTGAAATATGGGCTAGCGGAACTTTCACCGGTAAGGAAGCTGTAAAGGATTGGTTTACAAAATTCTTTGAACAATATCCCAAAATCAGGTTTGACATTAAACAAATAAGCGCTTATAAATCATTCGCATTGACGGGGACTAACGTAATAACAGTGCATTGGGAGCTTTATCTAACAAATAAGGCAGGTCGTGAGGGACAAAACTGGGGAGTTAACGTAATAACACTGGTAAAAGGGAAAATTGTCCATGAAAAAACTTTCGTTTTCGATTTGGGAGAAAATTACAAGTTAAATTGGAGCGCCTACGATCACAAATAGATTTCAAAGACCTAATTATCTTATCCATAAAAAAAGAACGACACATAACACGGACGGTATAATTCATAAGCTCGTCACGGTTTTTGCTTCTGCTCTCTTGACTGCTTTGTAATAGATTATATCGCGACAGCGCCAGTACCCGCAATAAAATTTAGTTTACCTTGACTTGTTACCTGCCCCCGATCAACCTCGTACCGTGACACTCGTATAGGCCACAAAGTTTGTACCTGGACGGCAAAAACCGCGCCGTACTCTCCTCGCACCGTGACAGCTTTCTGGCCCCGCTGGCGCGGGGTACCTGGACCCTGCCCGGATGCTTCGTCGAGTAACGCTTACGAAATTATACCGCCGGGCCGTTATGCACCATAATGAACCGTCCCCTATGAGAAATTTACCATTGATTATTGTTCTGATATTAACTGGTTGCAACTCTACCAATCAAATTGACCCAAACTTTAAAAAATACTATTCTCAAATTCCAGTTTTGGAATATCCAATTGTTATTGATTGCATGAAGGACGTCGACTATTTCCGTTTTGAGAACCCAAAAGACTCTCTAATTTTAAAATACAAACCTCAAAATTGTGCAGTAAACGGTAGGATGATTGATCAAAACAATTATATAGCTATTATATATTCATATCCTGGGGATTTCATGTATCCTGAGATCCATACTTATACTTTATCTGGTCATCCTATTGATACCCTAAAGCTCGGAACTTCTTGTGGTTGGTGGTTTTCTCAATATGAACGTCAGGTAATTTCGATAGACGACAACAATAAACTTCAAGTTGTTGATACTCTGAAATACTACGCATTGGACAATAATGATGATCCCATTAAAGGTTCAGAAACAACTGTAGTAGAAACAAAGACTTTTCAGATAAGCCAAGCTGGACTATTCAAAAATATTGCATGCTTAATAGATACTCTATATAGTAAATATTAATTACGGTGCATAACAGGTCGGTATATGTCATTGGCTTTTCCGCACCGCGAGAATCTTCTGGCTAAAGAGGATCGTTAAGTGGTCGGCGGTGCGGCCTGCCCCGGCTCCCGCCGGGGACTTCCGCCAGCTGGCGGACCAACGCCACATACCGCCGAACGTTATAGGGCATTAAACAAGATACTTTAAATGCATTCGTAGATAAATCAATTGCACAATCAATTATATCAAAATAGATGATAAAATAAATAAGTTTGTTCATTTTGCTATAACAATTATGTCCACTCATATAAAAACCATATTTGATATGACTGAATCAAAACATGAGGTCTCCAAGGTATTAGATGCACATTGGTCTGCCTTAAAAGCCAAAGATGCTGATGCTGTTATTGCCTTAGTATCTGAAGATTTTCTATCATGTGGAAGTGATCCAAAAGAATTCTGGAATAAGTCAGAAATGTATAATACGGTTAAACAGATGTTAGCCAGCAGTGAATTCATAATAGATATCACCGTCGATAAACGTGAAATACGAATTGCAAATGATGGTAACTCAGCAATTGCCTTTGAGCAGATGTTTCTGATACCTTTTAGTCAGAAGATACCGGTCCGGACGGTTTATCATTTCGTAAAAGAGAATAATACCTGGTTAATTGATTTTACAAGTACTGGATTTATTCCGAACAATGATGATATTGAAAAACTAAATAAGGCATTAGAATAAAACATAAGTCATTACCAATCAACCTAATCTTATAAATTAAAACCATAACGCCCTATAACAGGTCGGTATATGCAATTGGCTTTCCGCACCGCGAGAACTTTCTGGCTAAAGAGGACCGCTCGGTGGTCTGCGGTGCGGCCTGCCCCGGCTCCCGCCGGGGACTTCCGCCAGCTGGCGGATCACGGTTTTTGCCAACGCGAGAATAAAGTAATAACCACATAACCCTGCATCACACCACGAGTGCAAAAACGCGCGCCACCGTCCGCCAGCTGGCGGACCAACTGCCACATACCGCCGAACGTTATAAGCAAGCCGAACGACCCCTGTCACAAATTTCCTTTTTGATCGTCTTTATGACAAATACTCAAACAATGAAAACAATCTGGTGTATATTATCATCACTTGCATTATCCATTAATATATACTCGCAGAGAGCTTTATCTGACAAACATTGGATTGAAGATTTAGAGTTCATCGCGCATCGATTGGATAGTATTCATCCAAATCCTTATATCAATATCAGCAAAGAACAATTCCAAACAGAAATTGACAATTTGAAATCGAAAATACCTACCTATACCGATAATGAAATAATAGTACAATTATTGCGCATAATTACGTTAGTCAGAGACGGACACACTAGATTACATGGGAATAAACTTACCTTCAAATGGTATCCTTTAAGAATTGAACAATTCTCTGACGGATATTATATCACAGCGATTACTAAAGAACATGCAAAATTTATTGGTGCTAAAATATTAGCCTTAAATAATCAACCTGTCGAGAATGTATTTCACAAGCTAAAAGAAATTACACCCCACGATAATTCATATGGCCAAGATTATTTTGCTCCAATGTATCTTACAATGAGTTCTATACTTTTGGGACTTCATATAATTGAATCATCAGATGATTTATTAATTGTAAGCCTGAATAATAAAGGACAGAAGGATGACAAGTTAATGCTAAAATCGACTGAATTTCAAACAGGCGATGATTTAAGTTGGTTTTGGAGGGATTATGCAGTTCCAGCCAACGAATACGAGAATATACTTAGTGTTGATTCAATACTCCCCCTTTATCTCCAGAAGTATAATCAGCCATTTTGGTATGATTTTATTAAAGAAAACAATACTGTATATTTTGCTTTTAATGAATGCGTCAATGATGAAAACAATAATTTCGAGAGTTTTAACAATAAACTCTGGAGCTACATTGATTCAATAAAAGCAAAACACCTGATAATCGATTTAAGAAATAATTTTGGGGGTACAAATTCCCATATTATGCCATTAATATATCAAATCATAAAGCATGATAACATCAATAAAAAAGGAAATTTGTTCATAATAACCAGTAAAAAAACTTTTAGCGCTGCATTGGATTGTGCAACATGGATTGAATTTCATTGTAATGCACTATTTGTAGGCGAACCGACAGGTGCCGCACCAAACCATTATGCTGACCCTGATTTTTCTTATCTACCAAACAGCAAAATATTATTAATGATATCAAAATACTATTGGCAGGATTCTTGGCCCTGGGATAACAGGAAGTCAATAGAACCTACGATAAAAGCCGATTTATCTTCTGTTGATTACTTTAATTATAAAGATCCGTCAATAGATGAAATATTAAAGTACATAAGACAAAATCAATAAAAACAGTCTGCTTATAACACGGACAATATGGGTAAGTTGTTTGTCACACTTTTTGCTTTTGCTCCTGCACTCAAGACAAATTTGTAATGGCCGTTGCACCCGGACACGCTCATCTGCTCACAATATAAATCCTGCACTGTGACAGATTTCTGGCTCCGAGACAAATTGTACCGCGACACTATGCAAGTGCCTCCAATAAAGATCCTGTACCGTGATAATTTACCGGCTCCGATCAACCTTGAACCCTGACACGCGTAATGCTCAAAAAAATTTGTACCCGGACGGCAAAAAGTGCGCCATGGCGCTTGAAGGCGCCAACACAACCTCCCCATATTGCCGGGCCGTTATGCAGCATTATCAAACGAGGTGATATAATCATATGAAAACATTACTGCTCGCAAGTCTATTCCTGCTAGTATGGGAAATTCCAAATTTCAATGGCTCAGAAAGCTATCCTGGAATTCAAAAGGGAAAATCATCCTATGACCTATCTGGAACCTATGAATATATCTACCCTTACAATTCTGAAGACCTGATTGAGAATCAATACATAGTGCTGATAAAAAACAAAGAAGGGTATTCAGGTTGGTATTATGGTACATCAGATGAATTTGATGAAGCTCGTGAAGGTTATTTGCCAGCCTTTTTTGTGACCGATATGCTAAACCTCAAAATATCAAATGATACCATAAAATTTAAACTTGCAATTACTGACAATGACCTCCTTACTGAATCGGTTACTCTTAAACTAAGATCAACAGAAGAAGCCATTAAGGTTGGCTACTCAAAATGGAGCAACAAGATAAACCCAACTCCTAAGGAATACTGGGGGCTTATTATCAACTCCAATCAGATATCCTTGAAAGGAGCGGATGAATTTCAGAATAAAGCTTTCAATAAGAAAAAATAACGCTGCATAACAGGTCGGTATATGTCATTGGCGCGGCTGGTTTTTGCGCGCTGATCCGACAGATCAGCACCACAAAAACCAGTTGGTGCTCTATCGGCCCGGCTTTGCGGCTAAAGCCGCCGGGCAAAAACCACGCCATCCCCTCCCAGAGGTCGGGGTGCGCAAAGGTAATATACCGCCGGAGCGTTGTGCGTCATTTAAGCAAAAGATTGAACAATGAAAAGAATAAAAATAATTCTAACACTACTTGTTGGTTTTATAATACTTTTCACCTGTATGCAATGTTCTACCGAAAGCTATCTTGGCAGATGGGTAATTTGGAATAAATCAGATATTGAAGATTACATGAAGTTTCCAAATTATTCTTTCAATGCTTCAAGCAACCCTTTTTATTTTCACAGCAACTTAGATTTTACTTATGATTCATTGCATGCCTCAGAAAAAATGAATAATAAAACACCATTGTATCAAATTCTTGAGAAAAGTCAAACAACAGCCTTCCTTATTATCAGGAATGACACTATTTTGTATGAAAAATATTTAAATGGGTATGATAAGCAATCAATAAACACTTCTTTTTCAACAGCAAAATCTTTAACTTCTATATTGGTTGGAGCTGCTATAGATGATGGCTTCATTACTTCTGAAAACGACAAGGTCACTGATTACCTACCCGAATTGTTACAAATTGATCCAAGCTATTCCTATTTAAATTTATCTCATCTTTTGGATATGCGCAGCGGTATTCAATTTAAAGACCATGACTTGCCATGGGGTGATAAACCTAAAGCATATTACCATCCCAGACTTAGGGACAGAGTTTTAAAACTACCACTAACTTCCCAACCTGGTGGAAACTTTAAGTACAATTCATACAATCCTATTTTGATAGGATTAATTATTGAAAGAACGACAGGTCTCTCACCAGCAAAGTACTTTGAACAAAAAATTTGGAATCAGCTTGGAATGGAATATGACGGGTCGTGGAGTATGGATAGTGAAGAGTCAAAGACGATCAAAATGGAGAGCGGGTTGAACCTGCGTGCTATTGACTTTGCAAAACTTGGCAGAATCGTGCTTAATTATGGAAAATTGAATGGACAACAAGCTATTTCCGAACAATGGATTAGGAATTGTTTTGCAATTTTGCCGGAACATAATGTGACAGATTTTGGTGAAGAGATTTACTATGAGAATTTTTGGTGGTTATACAGCAAGGACAAACAGAATCCATACATTATTTCAGGATGGGGTCACTTGGGTCAATATCTGTATATTTTTCCAGACAAACAGTTGATTATTGTAAGAATGGGCAAAAAACCGGGCAATGTTGATTCTTGGGGTAAGATTTTCAAGGAGATTGCAGGCTATGAATGAAAATAAACGAACGCACAACAGCGTGTATGTGGCAATAGCGGGTGGAGTGGCAATTCGAAGGTCTGTGCTACTAAGAAACTTTGTGCTAAACGGACAGGTAAGTGCTTCTAATCCGCTACTGCACATACACGCAAAACGTTATGGCCAATTTGAAAACGAGAACATGATAGACAAGGATAAAATACCAGAACCCACATACAATGAACTTGTCGAGATGTTCGGCAAAGACAAGGCTGAAGAGATAATTATAAAATGCAACTACAATTACAGGTGTATTTCGAATAAAATCTTAATTGGGCATATAGTAAGAAAGTACAGATTAGAACGTATAGTAGACTGGATAACTCAAAAACAAAATTAAAAACCAAAAATCATCATAATAGTATTAGTCATTACGGCCACCCTACTGTATATTTCTTGGCTTTATTTGTTTCAATAATAAGTGATTACTTATAATAAGATATTAAAACTGGCCATAACAGGTCGGTATATGCAATTGGCTTTCCGCACCACGACTGGTTTTTGCGCGCCGATTCGCCAGCTGGCGGACCAACGCCACATACCGCCGAACGTTAGGTGGCATAGGTGCTCCATGATAGAATCCTAATCCCCAATCTAATAAAACAAAAATGCGACTGAAACTTACAATACTCATTATTACTATTGTCGGCATTGTTGCCTTGTTAGTCATTGTTAAAAATGACAAGAGACATACTTACCAAAAACCAGAACAATTAACTCTTTCCTTAATTAAAGACAACTCTTTTCTTAAAACTGTAAAATCCGGGCCAACAAGTGAAAAAGAGATTATTCTTACAGAAACTTCAAAAATTCTTGTAAAAGAAATTCATACAGTTACAGACAATAAGCACAAAGATTTTGTACTTGAAGATTTTTACAAAGTAATCCCTATTATTAAATTCATGTTAAAAATAGATCCTAAAAATGGTCATGCAATCTATTTTCAGGGAGAAACTTACCGTTTGCTGAATGATAATACTCATTTTCTAGAATATTTTCATCGATACTTGGAAATAGAACGTTCTATTGGTTCCCGCTTACCCAAAGTAATCGATCCTAAATTATGTTACGAAACTCCACACGGTTATTGTGAACAACGGACTGCATGGATATCACAACTTCTTGCAAACTACTATTATAATGAAGGTATCAAAGCGTCTGATGAAAAAATTAAAATAGAATCTTATAATCTTGCATTGGAGCATATCCATAATGTCAGAATTCATTTTCCAACTGGTTTTGTAACTAGTTCAGTAACCATGTCAACAGTTGAATTAGAAACAAATCTTAATGCAATCCTAAGTAATTAGCAAGACAAAATCATAAAAACTCTACGACCACCTAACACGGACAATATGGGTAAGTTGTTCGTCACGGTTTTTGCGGATTTTTACGCAGTGCCTCTGTTTAAAGATGCACGTAACGTGACAAAGCCCTGCCGCTAGTACTTTCAATAAAAATTGCTGAACCAAGACTTTTACATAACTCGCCTTAAATCCTGTACCCTGAAGCGCGTAATCATCCCAAAATTCTGTATCCGGATTGGCAAAAACTGCACCGTACCCGGCTTGCCTCCGGGACAATTTATTGGCCCCCGAGTACTCGGGGTACCGGGATCAGTGGCCGGATGGCTGCGCTAGGTAACAAAACCTCCCCATATTGCCGGGCCGTTAGCCTTAATGAGAGCTGAAATTAATCAAGGAGTCTCAATTATGAATAATCCCATAACCACATAAGTTTAATAACTATGGCAGTAAGAAATAATTCAATTAAACCAATTTCGATTTGGAAGTCAATCCTTATTGGTGCAATAATTGCTGGCATAGCTATGGTCTGCTTCTATTATTTAAGGCCATTCCTTGAGAAATCAGGTCTCAATGAATATGCTGCATATTTAATTTCTCTGTCACTTGGGTTGATTGTTATTTTGATTTGGGCTGTCCTATCCTACCTATCCGAAGAAAATAGTAGGACTTTCAAAGATTTTCTTATTAGAGTTCGACTGAATCGATTAAGACCTAAGTGGTTTTATTGGGCATTAGGCTTAGCAATTATTATGTTTCTATCAACCGTAATCTTTTCTCCGGTTTTATCATGGTTAATTTCACACAATATTATTCCTTTACCAGAAAATGTACCAGATTATATTAATCCAACCAAGCAAATGTCAATTGCTAAGGTTAAGGAGCAATTAATAAATCAAGGCGTAATTCCTTTAATTCCATTTGTCCTTATTATAAATATACTTAGTGAAGAAATATTTTGGAGAGGTATAATTCTACCCAGACAAGAACTACAGCACGGTAAAAATGCTTTCTGGATACATGGAATAATTTGGGCCTTCACTCATCTTTTCCAATATTGGTTGCTACTACCGATATTGATAGGATCAATTGCTCTAGCTTATGTTATTCAAAGGACCAAGTGCACATGGATAAGTATCATAGCGCATCTCCTTAATAACGGGCTGCCGTTTCTCATTATGGCCATAACATAGAGTTTTTTGGTTTCCAATTTTAGACAAAAACCATTTCAACATTATGATTTAAATAAAACACTAAGACTAACACGGACAATATGGGTAAGTTGTTTGTCACACTTTTTGCTTTTGCTCCTGCA
>CAZLJI010000054.1:0-6126 GCA_964559565.1 uncultured Ignavibacteriaceae bacterium
AAGCGCCTTGCGCATTAGTGCCGCATGCGGCAGCTTGGAAGTTCCTGAAAACTGGGACGATCCTCAAAGCCGACGGATCAAGTTGCACTTTGCTATCCTGCCGGCGGTCAGCCGCAGCCCGGCGCCCGATCCGCTCTTTTTGTTGGCGGGTGGACCAGGTGAGGCGGCTACACAATCCTTCGCCGCGATAATCGGGGCATTCCAACGCGCCAATCAAAAACGCGCCCTGGTTTTACTTGACCAGCGCGGCACCGGGCAATCCAACCCGCTCAGTTGTCCGTCAAGTGATGTAGACGAGGAAGATGCTGCTTTTAAAGTAAAATCAATGATATGAGCAAAGACCATATTAAAAAAAGCTGAAGAATCGGTATCCATGTTACTGAAAATGAAAAAGATAATAAGGCAAAATCTATGAGTTATACAGCTAAACAAATACTTCAAGAAATGAATAAACCTTTGAGTGAAAGGTTAAAAGATCAATTTGTAGAATACCTGGAAGAAATTGAACAGGATAAGCTAATTGAAGTCGCTAAAAGAATTGATTGGAATTCCGTGGTTCAGCTTTTCGAATTGGAGTATAAGAGATTATGGAATAATATGGCGGTACCTAAAAGTTTAAAAGAAGTGAAGGAATTAAATAATGAATTTGCAAACCTTGTAATGTCAAGCATCAGACAAAGATTATTTTATTCAACCTATTCATATTTGAAATCTTTAAAAGATGAGAAAAGACTTAAGGATGAAAATATTAATTCACTTATGAGTGATATGTTTAGTGCGGGTATGTATGATCTGTTCAGAGTTTTTGATTTTCAGCTAACTTTAACTTCCTTAAGTAAAAATGATGATCCGAGAGTAATGATTAGAAAAATTCAGGAATTAAAAAAGAGGGCAGAGACTGGAAACAAAATTGCTGATAAAAAACAATTAGTGAACGAGACCAAAGTTTTTCAAATGATAGACAAGGAATTAGAAAGAAGGGAAAGAGTAGGTCAAAGATGGAGCATAAGAGCTGCCTGCGATTATTTTGGAAGTAATGAATTAGGGTATGGGCATGGTAGTTCACATCAATCGGAATTGGATAGTTTCTATCAAAGATATCTCGCGTACCAAAATAAAAGTAAGTCTAATACATAAATAGTATAAAAAACTTTCCGCCAGGAGAGCATATTAAAAAATGATCCATCCCGCTTAAGCAGGTTTTTTATCTTAAGTGTTCCTATCACATTACTGTTTTTATTTCAGTTTCAGTTAGCTGACTTAAAGGTATATGATCGATATAGTATTGGAAAAGAATATTACAAGTACTGCATACTTTCACTGCTAGTAGAAAATTAGACCCCTTATACCTCATTTTTTAGCGGTTATTAAATATATACCAATAGATTTCAATGGCAGAGAATTTGAGGAAAATCAATTTCTTAAAGGAGAAATATTTAATAGTTATAGCAAAAAGCAACCAGGAAGAAATAGGTATGAAAAAATTAATGATAAAAAGTATGTTTATTTTATTATTTCCGGTACTTGCAATGCCACAGGTTGCTGATCATCTGATACTTGCAGAAGTCTACGGCGGGGGTGGAGAGCAGGGCTCTTATTGGAAAAATGATTACATCCTTTTATATAATCCAACTGAAAATGTCATTGATCTCTCAACCTGGTCTGTCCAGTATGCAATATTTCAAAGCTCTAGATGGCAAGTGATAAATCTGATGGGAATAATAACAGCGGGCGAATATTATTTTTTACAATTTGGCGGTGACGGATCGGGTAACTTACCTTTACCTTTTACACCGAATGTAATTTCAACTATTAATCTGGATAAAAATAAGGGAAAGGTTGCTCTAACAAATTTTCAGGAAGCACTGACTTCTTCAAATCCAATCGGACAAAATGGAGTCGTTGATTTCATTGGGTACGGAAACGGCACTAATGCATTTGAAGGATCTGGTCCTGCATCGCAGACATCAACTACCGAAAGCATCAGAAGAAAAGATAATTTTGGGAATAATACCTATGGTCTCTATGGAAATGGCTGGGACTCGAATGATAACTTGCTAGATTTTTATCTTGAAGATAATTTAATTGTTAATCCTCCACTTCCAGTTGAACTTGCATTCTTCACAGCAAAAGTTTTGAAGAGCGGGGGAATAAAGCTTGATTGGCGAACAGAAACGGAAGTGAATAACTACGGATTCGAAGTGCAGAAGTCAGTAGACGGAAGTCAGGAGTCAGAATGGAAGACTATCGGGTTTGTGGAAGGTCATGGTAATTCAAATTCACCAAAAGATTATTCTTTCACTGATATTGCTACTGACTATGGTAAATATGCTTACCGCTTAAAACAGATTGATACTGATGGTCAGTTTGAATATTCAAAAATAATTGAAGTGGATGCAGGAAATATTCCTTCTGAAATAGTGCTTGAACAAAATTATCCGAATCCGTTTAACCCGACAACCACAATAAAATTTGCACTGGCTGAAACTCAATCAGCGAAACTGATAATCTACAATGTTCTCGGTAACGAAGTAACAATTCCGTTTAATGGAACAGCCGAAGGCGGAAAAATTTATGAATCAGTGTTTGATGGCAATGACTTAACCAGTGGAATATATTTCTACCGATTAGAAACCGATAGCAAAGTTGAAAATAGGAAGATGATTTTGATTAAATAAAAACGGAGAGATGACATCTTTCAACGTAGTCAGAACAGTAAAAGATGTCATCTCTTAACAAGGGAGGTTAGAATTTGCCCCGCTGAAGCGGGGTTTTTTTATTCATTCCTAAAACTCAATCCCGGCTTTTAAAATTTTTCATTTGGATAATTAAATATTTTTTCTATTTTGCAATAGATGCCAATTATCAAATAAAATTTACGGAAGTGAGACCCCTCTAAAGCTGATATTTATTCCCATCTGTCCTTGTCTCACAATTCTCTTTTTATAATTAATTAAAGGAGGATTACAAATGCACAAGCACTTCATATTACTGGTATTATTATTTCTTCATTTCAATCCTGAAATGAATGCACAATCAGGCTGGTATCATCAAACCAGTGGAACAGAAAATATTTTATATGGTATACATTTTCCCGATGCTAATACAGGCACAGTTGTTGGTATATATGGCACAATTCTGCGCACTACAGATGGTGGTAAAATATGGACAGAGCAGAACAGCGGCACCAATGCACATTTATTTGATGTAACTTTTTTTAACTCAGATACAGGAATTGTAGTAGGTATTGGCGGAACAATTTTAAGAACAACAGATGCTGGTGAAACCTGGACAAGCCAGATAAGTGGAATTATTCCGGCTATTTGGTCAGTTTCTTTTGCTGATGAAAACAACGGGACCGCTGTCGGGCATACAGGAATAATGCTTCGAACTACGGATGGAGGTATAAACTGGAACCAACTGCCTGATGCACCTACAACTTTGCGTGGAGTGCACTTTGCAGATGTAAATAATGGTTTTGCTGTTGGTGATAACGGACTTATTATACGTACCACAGACGGTGGCGCCAACTGGGTTGAACAACCGAATAACATACAGATACGTCTGTCGGGTGTATATTTTACAGATGCTAATACCGGGACGGTAGTCGGAGGAAGCAATTTAACTGGTGCAAGAATTTACAGGACTACCGATGGTGGTACTAATTGGATGCTTCAACATAGTATTCCCAATGAAGCACTGTCAGATGTATATTTCACAGACTCGCAAACCGGAACAACCGTCGGATGGAGCGGAATAATTTTAAGCACTACAGATGCCGGAGAAACATGGCTAAATGAAAATAGTAATACTAACACCTCTCTGATCTCCGTATTTTTTGTTAATTCGGAAACTGGATATGCTGTAGGCGGAGAAGGTACTATACTTGCATATTCTGATAGCGGAGTTACAAATCTTGAAGCAGAAATTTTTCCGGATGAATTTGTGCTGTATCAGAATTATCCTAATCCGTTTAATCCTGTTACAACAATTAAGTTCTCCATATCACTATCAGGAAATGTTAAACTGTCAGTTTATAATTTACTCGGTGAGCAGGTTGCGGAACTTGTAAATGGATTTAAGGAGGCTGGTATTCATACAATAAACTTTGATGCATCTTCGCTCAATAGTGGCATATACATTTACAAGATTGAAGCAAACGGTTCTGTTCATTCCCGGAAGATGACTCTTATCAAGTAACAACAACTGGCATGATATAAATTAATTGTTAATTTCAAGGCGATTCCTCTTAATTAAAGGGAATGAAGAGTTAAAGCTTTTCATTCTCCTTTTTTTTTCACTATTTTTAAAACATCAATCCAGTTTAAACTATTATTTATTAACAAATCTAATCGGAGGGCAAATATGAAAAAATCATATTTACTTGTAGTACTGTCTCTATTGCTTTTACCTCTAAGTGTTTCTAACGGACAATTCTTCATCGAAAATTTTGACTATCCTGCCGGCGATAGCTTAACTCAACACGGTTGGGCAGCACACAGCGGAGCAACAACAAATGTCATGTTTGTTACTTCTCCTGGTTTGACATATTCAGGTTATCCTTCCTCAGGGATCGGTAATGCAACTACACTTACAACAAACGGCCAGGATGTAAACAAACAATATACTCCAATTACATCAGGCGCTGTTTATGCTTCAGTTATGGTGAATGTTGCAAGTGCTCAAACAGGTGATTATTTCTTTCATCTTGGTTTATCAAATACAACATCCATTTATATGGGCAGAGTTTTTGTGAAGCTGGCTTCCAATGGTAATTTATCATTTGGATTATCGAAAACATCCACTAATGCAACGATCCAACCGGTTTACAGCGATTCTATTTACACTACTGGTACTACATACCTTTTAGTGCTTAAGTATCAGTTTAATCCCGATGTGGCTGATGACGCAGTATATCTGTTTATTAATCCTGCAATTACTACTGTTGAACCTTCACCTGATTTAACTCACAACACTTCAGCAAATAATGACCCGGCTAACATAGGCGGTGTTTATATTAGACAGGGAGGTACTGCTCTTGCTTCCAATCTTACTCTTGATGGAATTCGGATCGGAACTGCCTGGGCTGATGTCATTCCTGTGGAGTTAACATCATTTACATCTTCTGTTGATGGCAATAATGTAATCTTATCGTGGTCAACTGCTTCCGAGTTAAATAATCAGGGCTTTGAAATTCAAAGATCAACTCAAGGAAATGAATTTTCAAGTATTGGTTTTGTAGCCGGTTACGGTACGACGACCGAAACAAAAAACTACAGGTTTGTTGATGTCAATCTCACAGCAGGGAATTATACTTACAGACTTAAACAGGTTGATTTCAACGGAACTTTTTCATATTCAGATGTAGTGAATGTTGATGTAACATCATTACCCATACAATTTCAACTGGCTCAGAATTACCCGAATCCATTTAATCCAAGCACAACAATTAAGTTCTCGATTCCTCAAAGTTCAAATGTAACCTTAAAAATATTCAATACACTTGGACAAGAGGTAAGCACTCTTACCAATCAGAATATGGAGTCAGGTGTGCACACAATTAATTTTGATGCAAGCCAATTGAACAGTGGAATATATTTTTATAAGCTAGTTGCTGGTTCTTATTCGGAAGTGAAAAAGATGACCTTAATTAAATAAAGATAATACAACGTATCAAACCCCTCTTGCAATCAAGGCTCGAATTTTCCGGGACTGATTGGAGGGGTTTTTTATTTGCTGGTCACTCATCAATGAAGTAAAAAACAGGTGAATTTTAGTTATGAAAGAAAAAATTACTTGCGGTTTATTAATATACCTTTATAAATCATTATGAGGACAATTATGTAGAAGGCACAAGTATTGCAACTGATTTTGTAATGGGATTTGATTAAATTAACATTTCAGTTAAACAGCAAATGATTAAAAAATTGACTATTTATTAAAATGATATTTGGCTTCGTAAAATTAAACGGTAAGAATAAAATTGAAAGAAACATCCGTCGTGATCATAAAATTAAGAGGATTCTCTTCAATGTAATCTACGGAACGTTGGGATTTCTCCTCCTGAATTTCATACTTTATACTCTTTCGTCAAATTAGTCCCTCCGGTAAACTAATTTATTTATC
>CAZLJI010000054.1:6136-10535 GCA_964559565.1 uncultured Ignavibacteriaceae bacterium
GAACAATCGGATTTCTGATTTTAAACATCATTCTATACGCGCTTTCAACAAGCTAATCTCTTCTACCAAATAATAATTATAAGTATTTAGATTGAAACGCAGGCGGTAATAATTTATATTAGTCCGTCTTTTTCATCATAATATGAATAAAAATAAAGTATATATAGAAACCTACGGTTGTCAGATGAATCTGGCAGATACTGAGATTGTACTCGGAATTCTCCAGAACAATGGCTACAGTGTAACCAAACATTCAGATGATGCTGATATAATTTTAGTTAATACATGCAGTATACGAGAAAATGCAGAGCAGAGGATTTACGGCAGGCTCGGAAATTTTAAAGCTATAAAAGATCAGAAACCTGATTTAATCGTCGGGGTTCTCGGCTGCATGGCTGAACGATTACGATCAGATCTTGTTGATAAGAAAAAAATTGTTGACGTTGTTGTCGGTCCTGATGAGTACCGAAGATTGCCCGAACTCATTGACGTAGCTTTCAATGGGGATAAAGGAATTGGAGTCAAACTCTCCAAAACAGAAACTTATGACGACATTTTACCGCACAGGGAAGATGGTTTGCAGGCGTGGATCTCGGTTATGCGTGGATGTGATAAATTCTGTACTTTCTGTGTTGTCCCATTTACACGCGGCAGAGAGAGAAGCCGCTCGCTTAATTCCATTTTTGAAGAAGTCAAACAGTTAGCAGCACGAGGATTTAAAGAAGTTTGTTTGCTCGGACAAAATGTTAATTCGTACAGAGATGAAGAATTAGCGAATGGCGGAGATTTTGCCGACTTGCTTTCCGCCTGCGCAAGAATAGATCGTTCAGTGAGAATCCGTTTCACTACTTCTCATCCGCAGGATCTTTCAGATAAACTTCTGTACACAATTGCAGAGCATCCAAATATTTGTAATTATATTCACCTGCCTGTTCAATCAGGTTCAAACAGAATTCTTGAATTGATGAACCGTACATACACAATTGAACATTATCTTCAACTGGTGGAGAAAGCAAGAAGAATAATTCCGGGAGTAAGTTTTTCAACTGATATCATTTCAGGATTTCCATCGGAGACTTTCGAAGATCATATAATGACTCTTGATGTAATGCGGGAAGTAAGATTCGATGGTGCGTTTATGTTTAAGTATTCTCCGAGAGAAGGCACAAAAGCATTCAAAATGGAGGATGATGTTCCTGAGGAAACCAAAACAAAAAGACTTCAGGAAATAATTAATCTCCAGCAGCAAATATCTTTTGAATTAAATCAGGAATTGATTGGTAAAGAGGAAATTGTATTGGTCGAAGGATTCAGTAAAAAATCAGATAAGTTTCTATCCGGCAGAACCGATACAAATAAAGTCGCAATAGTTTCTGCAGATAATAAAATTAAAGCAGGCGATTATATAAAAGTGAAAATTAACCGGGCAACGTCAGCGACCTTGTTTGGTGATTTTACAGGTTTCGCAAATTTGGTTGAAGAAAACTTATCTTTAACCGGTTGAATTTGAAACAATAAATCATTCCGTTTAACCACGGTAATAAAATGCTTAAGCTTAAACTAAATTTCTTTTCTCTTCTGATTTTTCTCAGCCTCATTACATTTACAGGGAAATTATATTCTCAGGAAGTTGATATTATTCCTTACCTCAAAGCAATAGAGAATGGGAATATCGGGCAGGCAAAAGAAGCACTTGTTGATTTAAAAGAAAAGAATGCTGATGATCCTTCAGTAATGTTTCTTGATGCTGTGTTAAAAGAAAACGGGCAAGAAGCAGTTGTCATATATCAGGATATTGTTGATAATCATCCTAAAAGTAAATACGCTGATGCTTCTCTTTATAGAATATTTTCATATTACTATGCGCTCGGGCTGTATGAAACAGCTCAGGAAAAATTGAAGCAGCTCAAATCTTCGTATCCAACGTCTCCTTATATTCAGGTTGCCGATCAAAATCTATCAGCTTTAGAAAAATCTGATATTCAGGAAACGCAAACTAGACTCGAAGAAATAAATCCTAAAGTTGAAGAGAACTATAAGTTTACAATTCAGGCTGGTGCGTTTACAAATTTTGATAATGCAAAAAAACTAATTGAAGAATTTGAGAGTGCAAGCATTTTCTGTAACCTTGGTCAAAAGACCGTCGGTGGTACAATTTTTCACGTGGTTTATGCTGGTAAGTTTGAAAAATATGAGGATGCCGAAAATTTTTTGCAGGTTGTAAACTCCCGTTATAAAGTAAACGGAAGCATTGTTTCAATTCCTCCTAAGTAAAAGTGAAAATTACATTCATTGGCACAAGCTCAGGTAAAGCTTCCCAAAATCGCTCTCATTCCTCGTTACTCTTTCCATTCGATAAATATAATTTGCTCGTTGATGCGGGGGATGGTATTTCCCGTGCTCTATTGAGTAGAGGAGTAGATGTTAACTTGTTGAATGGGATACTTTTCACTCATATTCATCCAGATCATTTTTCTGGACTGCCATCATTGATTATTCAAATGAAGCTATTAACTAGAAATGAACCACTCGATATTTTTATTCATGAAAGTCTGAAAGCTGTAGTTGAAGGATTTTTGATTAATTCTTATGTACTTCCCGAAAGGATGGGATTTGAAATTTGCTTCCAAACATTTAAAGATGATGAGCGTTTTAATATATCGGAAGAATTTTCATTCCTTGCCAGGAAAAATTCTCATTTGATTAAACTAGAAAAGTACAAAGTAAGCTATCCATCTCTCAGTTTGTATAGTGCAAGCTTTCTTTTCGAAGAAGGGAACAAAAAAGTAATTTATACTTCTGATATTGGCTCAGAGGAAGACCTTTCATTATTTCAAGAAGTTGATCCGGACATTTTGATTTGGGAAGTCACTCACATTCCACTTTCGGCCATCATTGAAAAGGTCATTAAAGTAAATCCTGATAAAGTCTATTTAACTCATTACTCTGATGGTGACATTCCCAAAATCAGTGAAATTTTGGCAAGCCTACCAAAATCATTGATTGGAAAAGTTGAATTAGCTGAAGATGGCTTATTCATCGAAATTTGAAAGATTATTGAACATTAGACCCTAAAATGTTCTGTTTCAAATCTGATTTGTAATAGTTATTTTTACACCTGCGACAGTTTGTCATTCTAATCTTTAATAAATTTCAGTGAACAGAGAAGAATTTAAAAAGAAGCACGGAATAATCAGCCACTCCAGTGAAATAAATGATCTGGTTGATGTGGTAATGCAGGTATCTACTTCCGATATCACAATACTTGTTTATGGTGAAAGTGGGGTTGGTAAAGAAGTATTTGCCAGGGCTATTCACAACTCAAGTAAAAGAACAGGCAAAGAATTAATTAGTGTGAATTGCGGAGCTATGCCTCTCACCACGCAGGTAAAAGTTTTAAGAGCAATCGAATTTAAAGAGTTTATGAGGATAGGTGCTGAGACTGTTACCAAAGTTGATGTGAGAATTATTGCGGCCACCAATAAGGACCTGCAGGAGGAAGTAGACAGTAGGAGATTCAGGGAAGATCTTTTCTTCAGATTAAAAGCTGTAAGCCTGAGCATTCCTCCATTAAGAAAAAGGAAAGAAGATATTGAATTGCTCGCTAATCACTTTCTTGAAGGATATGCATCAGCAAATAAAATTGCTTCTCCGAAAATTACGCATGATGCAATGGCAATTCTGATGGAATATAACTGGCCAGGGAACGTACGTGAATTAAAAAATACCATCGAAACTGCGGTAGCTTTGAATAGAAATGGAGTATTAGATATCGATTCTTTCGCAGACTTGATTATTCACAGAGAAGAAAGCTACTCTTCAAGAAATCTTCCGGTCTTTCTAAGAAAAACCCCTGAAGATGCAGACAGGGAAATTCTTTACAGAGCACTTTTCGAAATTAAAAAAGATTTAATCGAATTAAAGGATATTGTGCTGCTAAATGGAAGAGAAACAGTTGTAAAAGGAGAAGAACCAAAAAAGAATCTTTTTGCTCTGGATGTCATCGAACGAGATACAATAAAAGCTGCTCTTGATAAAACAAGAGGAAATAAAAGAAAAGCTTCCAAATTGCTCAATATAAGTGAGCGGACTCTCTACCGGAAAATTAAACAATACGATTTAATAGAAGAATAATATTGGACAATCTTAATCAAGTCAAAATGAATGTAAAAAGATTGTTGATAGTAACACTTTTGCTTGGAACAAACGCAATAATTAATTTTGGATGCGGCTCGTATTCTTTTACTGGAGCTTCTGTCCCTGCACATTTGAAAACAATTGCTATTCCTGTTGCAGATGATAAAAGCCCTGCCGCTATTCCAGGGTTAAGAGAACTTTTAACTGAAAATCTGATTCAGAAGTTTATAAGTGACAACTCACTTCAAGTAACTGAACGTTC
>CAZLJI010000055.1:0-10363 GCA_964559565.1 uncultured Ignavibacteriaceae bacterium
TTATTTATTTTATTTCAAGCATATCAGTTATTTCCAACCGTTGAGCAAAACTCAAATCTTAAAATCAATGCAGTCAGAGCTGAAGAGCAAATAGTAATTGACGGCAAGCTTGATGAAAAAATCTGGCAAAGACCTGGTTTTACAAATCTAATTCAACAAGATCCTGACCAGGGAACAAAACCTTCTCAACACACTGAATACTGGCTTGCATTCGATGACGAGGCATTGTATTTCGCGGGAAAATTTTTTGATAGTCAGCCGGATTCAATTTTAGCAAGATTAGTCCGGCGCGATTTTATTTGGGGTGATCCTTCAGATGGATGCGTACTGTATATTGATTCTTACCGGGATAAAAGAAGCGGTTATTTCTTCTATGTTTCTGCAGCAGGAACGCTTGCTGATGGTTTGATTGAAAACGATGTGAAACAGCCAAATGACATTTCCTGGGATGCCGTTTGGGAGGGAAGTTCGAGTCTGAATGAAGATGGCTGGTCGGCTGAGATGAAAATTCCATATTCTCAGTTGCGATTTAAAGAAGGAGATTCTCAGGTCTGGGGAATAAATGTTGAAAGATTTATCAGCAGAAGGTTTGAGACTGATATGCTCGTTTACACTCCCAGAAATGAAAGCGGATTTACTTCAAGATTTCCTGATTTAGTTGGTATTGAAGGAATAACTCCTCCTGCAAGAATTGAATATTTACCTTATGTAGTTGGAAAAGCGGAATACATTCAAACTGCACCTGGAGATCCTTTCAATTCAGGAAGTGAATACTCTCCTGGTTTAGGACTGGATGTGAGAGCTGGACTAGGAAACAGTTTAACACTTAATGGAACAATCAATCCTGACTTTGGGCAGGTTGAAGTTGATCCTGCAATAGTAAACCTTACAGATGTTGAATATACATTCCAGGAAAAAAGACCATTCTTTACAGAAGGTGCTAGTATTTACAGATTTGGTTACGGAGGAACAAACAATACTGTCTCTTTTAATTGGCCAACAACAAATATTTTTTACAGTAGACGAATCGGAAGAGCACCACAAGGTGGTTTGCCTCCGTACGATTATGCGGATATCCCGAACGGTACACATATACTTGGAGCTGCAAAAATCTCGGGACAGGTTTACGATGGATGGAAGCTTGGGACAATTCAATCAGTAACGAAAAAAGAATTTGCTGATATCAGTGTTGATGGAATGAATTCAAGTGTTGAAGTAGAACCGTTAACTTACTATGGAGTGCTGCGGTTGCAGAGAGATTTTAATAACGGAGATCAGGGTTTTGGAATACTTTCAACATTAACTAATCGCTTTTTTGATGATCCGACACTTCGGGATCAGATAAATAAAAATGCTTTTGTAGTTGGTGGTGATGGCTGGACATTTTTAGATTCTGATAATACTTATGTTTTAACGGGCTGGGCTGCACTTTCAAGCATTACAGGTACAACTGAAAGACTTATCGCTCTTCAGCAGAGCCCAATTCATTATTTCCAACGACCGGATGCTACTCATATTTCAGTTGACACCTCAGCAACTTCCATGACCGGATACGGCGGACGATTCATGCTTAATAAAAACCGTGGAAGATGGACATTCAATACAGCAGTAGGTTTTTTAAGTCCGAAGTTTGAACTGAATGATCTCGGTTTTGGTTCATACAGCGATTACACGAACGCACATTTTCATACAAGCTATATCTGGAACGTTCCAACAGATTTTTACCAGTACTTCGGTTTCAATGCATCTACTTTCGTCAGTTATGATTTTGGATGGAACAAAATCGCCCAGGGTTACAGAGCCGGGGCTTATTATGCTTCACGCGATTATTACACAGCTAGTTTCTCCTATCTTTACAATCCATCAACATTGAATTCGAGAAGAACTCGAGGAGGTCCGTTAACTGTTAATCCGGAAAGGCATTCTATCAACTTCGATGCAGGTACCGATAACCGGGTTTGGTGGGTATTACAAGTCGGTGGAAATTTTAATACAGGTGAAGATGGAACTTCCCGTGGTATTTATACTAACCTGGAATTTAAAGTTCTCCCAACTTTAACCGTTTCTTTTGGACCGGAATTTTATAAAGATGTTCTCGAAACTCAGTGGGTCAGAAATTTTGTTGACCCGGCTGCAACAGAAACTTATGGCAAACGTTATGCTTTTGCTCATCTTGATCAAACAACATTTACTGCAAACATCCGGGCTGATTGGATTTTGAGTCCTAAACTGAGTTTCCAGGTTTATCTTCAGCCGCTTATTGCATCGGGCAACTACAACGATTTTAAATTTCTTGAAAGACCGAGTTCTTATGATTATACAATTTATGGTGAGAATGGATCTACTATCGAGCAAGGCACTAATTCAAACGGCGATGTTACATCATATACTCTTGATCCGGATGGAGAGGGTTCGGCAGAACCAAAAACAATTGGTAACCCGAATTTCAATTACGTTTCTCTTCGAGGAAATGCAGTGCTCAGATGGGAATATATGGCTGGTTCAACTCTGTTTCTAGTATGGACGCAAAGCAGAGAAGATGTAACACCAACAGGAGAGTTTGAGTTTGGTAATTCAATGAACAATTTAATGAGTGTGCAGCCGGATAATATATTTATGATAAAGATAACTTATTGGCTGTAAGTTAATATTCATCATTAAAGCTTTCCTCCATAGGGTGAAAGGAATCGGATTTTATTTTCTTCGGTTGATTAATTCCTCCAGCTTGTCTCTCGTGATATTAATCATATATACTTTATAACTGCAGTTTAAGTTTAGTAAGTTAGTTGTTAATATTTTCAAACAACTTATGCAATTACTAAGAATGTGATGAGACCGCTATTTTCTAAAATATTTTTACTGTTTATGCTTCTTCCCTTAATTACTATTATTTATCCGCAAGAACGAAAAATTCAAATTATTGCTGAAGTTGATTCGCTGCCAGAGAATTCTGTTGTTCATATAGTTGGAGGCAATGAAGAGTTAGGTTTTTGGAGTCGTCATCAAAAGATGATAAAGAAATCCGAAATCGAATGGATGTTTGAAGCTTTTGCTAAAACCGGAGATTCTCTATTTTTCAAATTCACAAGAGGTGACTGGAGTACCGAAGCGGTCGATTCAAACGGATTTGAGTTCCCGAATTTCACCCACTTGGTTAAAGGTGACACAACATTAAAGTTTAAGATTTCGAGATGGCGCGACCAGGTTCAGCAAAAAATAATCTTAACTGAAGAACGGATAAAAAATAAAGGCGGTTTCGTCGAACTTTTTGAAGGGTGGAAATATAAAATTGGAGATGATTCTTCCTGGGCTCATCCTGATTATGAAGATAGTGAATGGGAAAGTATTAATCCTCAGCTGAACCGCGAAGATTTCGATAAACTTGACTGGACAGGAAATGTCTGGTTTCGAAATGAAATTCACGTTGATTCATCTTTATGGAATATCGTGTTTGGGTTTAACTTTTACTGCACAGGTGCAGCAGAAATTTATCTTAATGGAAGACTTCTTTATAAATACGGAGTGGTCGGCACTTCAATACAGAACGAAGAAATTTTTCTTGACAGAAATCCACGGCATATTTTATTCGACAAGAAACAAATTCAGGTTCTTGCTGTACGTTACTCTAATCATCAAGCGGAAAAGATTGTAAGCCGTAATCTTCAGGTTGGATTCACTGCTATGCTCGGAGATATGGAAGTTTTTACTTACAACAGGATAAATTCAGTAAGAGAACTTTCAGTAAGTCAAATGGCATTTGGTGCATTCATTCTTGCATTCGCAATAATGCATTTGCTGCTTTTCATATTCTACCCGAAAGCAAAAGAAAATTTATTTTATTCAGTCTCAATGTTTTCTTTCGCTGTTGTGATTTATACTTCGGTGCAAAATAATTTTATTAATTCAATACTAACCAGTCTGACTTTATCAACAATCAATTCGGTAGCAGTTCAACTTTCTATGCTTTTCGGTTTACTAACTGTTTACGCAAGTTCATACGGCAAATTACCTAAGCAGTATATTTATTTTGTAGTAGCTGGAGTCTTTTTTGCAATTCAAACCATATTCTTCCCTCTCCTCGGCGGAGATGTTGCAGATACCGCTTTTTTTATTTTTGCCGGAATTATAACCGTAGAAATCGTCAGATCTGTAATTCGCTCCGTTAGACAAGAGTGGAGCTGGGGCTGGCTGGTTGGAGTAGGATTTATTGTTGCAATATTATTAATCGGATACCAGGTTCTCATTCTAACGGAAGTAATTACAAGACCGCTTTTCGGAATTTATCTGGTCTATGTTTATGGTTTGGTCTTTCTTGCCATTACAGTCTCAATAAATCTTGCAAAGAGAATGGCCGATACACACTTGGACCTGGAAAAGCAATTAGTGCAGGTCAAAGAACTTTCACAGAAGACTATCGATCAGCAAAGAAAAGTTAAAGAAGAAGAGCTTTCAAGAAAATTACTTGAAGCAGATAATAAAAGAAAAACCAAAGAGCTTGAAGAAGCCCGTAAACTCCAGTTGTCAATGCTGCCGAAGAGTGTTCCAGAGGTTCCCGATCTTGAAATTGCGGTTTACATGAAAACAGCTTCTGAGGTTGGCGGTGATTATTATGATTTTAAATATGACCGGAATGGAACTCTGATTATTGCAATCGGCGATGCAACCGGACATGGTATGAAAGCCGGAACAATGGTCGCAACGATCAAAGGTATTTTTACTGCTGAAAGTACGAGTACAGATGTTGTTACATTTCTAAATAAAAGCAATTCAATTATAAGAGATATGCGGCTTGGCAATATTTATATGGCTATGCTCGTAGCAAAGATTGAAGGAGAAAAAGTAACAATCTCCTCCGCAGGAATGCCGCCGGCACTAATCTACAGAACGGAAAGCAGTCAAGTTGAAGAAATAAAACTTCAGGCAATACCACTTGGCGGACCTGCAGATTTTACATACCCCAGGAAAGAAACTTCACTTTCAAAAGGAGATACATTACTCTTAATGTCCGATGGTTTTCCTGAACTTTTTAATAAGCAGAAAGAGATACTCGACTATTCCCGGGCGAAATCGATTTTTGGTTCTATTGGCGAAAAGTCTGCATCTGAAACAATAAAACTTTTACTCAAAGAGGCTGAACTTTGGATGGGTGATGCAAAACAGGAAGACGATATAACTTTTGTAGTGGTGAAGAGGAAATAGGAAAGTTTGGATTATCATAGCAAATTCCCAATAAATCGAAGATATTTTGACCATTGACAGTGTTAATTAATTCCCTTTATAGGTGTTTCCGGGAAATTAAATCTTGGCTTGTGATATTCAGGAGTTTTTATATTTTTATGTATGGCTTTTGCCATATTGTTCTTTAATTATTAATTGAGGTCACTTGTGAGCAAAAAACTTTTTGTGGGAAGTCTCCCATGGGCAGTCAACGACGAAAGTTTAAAACAAGCTTTCACCGCTTACGGTAAAGTTGTTTCTGCCACTGTTGTAGTTGATCGCCGGTCTGGACGGTCTAAAGGATTCGGATTTGTGGAAATGGAAAACGATTCCGAAGCCAAAGCAGCTATCGAAGCACTTAATGGTTCTGAGCTTAACGGCAGGAACATTGTTGTAAACGAAGCAAAACCAAAAGAATAAAATATATACTGGCATATTTTGTTTGTTCAAGCGCTCACTTTTCGGGCGCTTCTTTATTTTAAATCTGTTCAGAACGTAAAAGTATTTAGACTTATAACAAAATTATTGCTTCCTCTGTAATTCAATTTCCAGGCAAACTCAAGCTGGAATGGAATGATTCCCTGTCCCAGTCCAAAACCAATTTCATAAAACGGTTTGTTGAAAGTTTTTATTTCAACCGGCAACAGTGCGGCTGACTCATCACCAATTTCTGTAATTGCCGAGTTGAAGAAAACATTAAGAGTTATCTCCCAATCCTTAAATCCTGGCACTTTCAGCAGCTTGAATATTTCATCGCGAAAGTTGTAATCTAGATTCAGTGTGGCAACTCTTTCACCAAAAATTTCATTCACTTTCAAAGTCCTGAACGTAAATGATTTTGAAAGCAGATTTATATTTCCCGGCAATGCGTACATATCCTGGTACGGAAGCACACCAACATTATACATTCCGAAAAGATCCAGGTTAATGAATGAAGAGCGAAATGTTGGTATGTAATTGTTAATGAACAACCTGTAAGTAGTAAAATTTAGATCGCTATTTAACCAGTCTTTATTTGAATGTGTTACATCACCCTCAAATATTGAGTAATAACTTCCGGAGGATACTCTTCTTCGGAAATAGCCATCTTCAATGTAATCTCTGAAATCAAGTTTGAATCCGGCAGTAAGTGCATTTATTGTTGCTTCATAAATATTCGGATTAGCCGGATAATCTTTGTCCTTTTTGAAGAATGAAAAATCTGTGTTGTTCTGCGCGCTTTTATCCTTTCTATTGAGAAATTCTGCACTCAATGCAAGCACAGGAAACACTTCGCTTTCAACTTTGAAATCAAATCCTACGGAATAGTAGTAATCCCTGAATTCCTCTTTATTTAATAATGCAAGAAGCGAAGCAGTCAGATCAGCATATTCATCAGATGAACCGAAAAGTATTTTGATTGTGTTGTACGCATTCAGAGTTGATGATGTTGTCCTGTAATCGCCAAGAAGGTATTCCAGTGAAAAATCTGCTTTGAATCTTTTATCTGAAAAACCGTAAGCAAAATCAATGTCAGAGTTCAGCCGCTGATCGAAATAATCTTCAAAATAAAATCCGAGTCTTGGAGTAAAACCTTCTACCCTGTTAAATCTCCAGAAGTTGAGTGTCCCATTTATTGAAAAGTTTTCAGAAAAATATGTGCGTGTACTTACCCACGAAAACTGGTCCCAAAAGGAAAAAGGCAAGCTTTGAAGACTATCAATTCTTTCATAAGCTGTTGTTTCTTCTTTAGTATTTGGTATAGTTTGAGTCGTTGTCCAGTAAAGCGAATCTTTTTTGTCAGCATCAGGAAGCACAGTAACAATTGCTTTATTAAAAATATCATCGCTCAATTCAGGATTGATTTTGTAGTCATAAAGAATGGTATTCAACTCAAAACCAAAATCAACCAGCCCGAGCACATTTCCTTTTGCAAAAAGTCTGTAATCGACCGGCATATAAATGTCATCATAGCTTGTAAATTGCTGGAAGATGCTTATGGTATCAAATATTCCTCCAATATTTGCTGAGCGATTGAGTTCCAGTTCAACCTGAATTAACTCGTAGGTGCTGTCGTTAATAAAAATGCTTCCCTGGAATCCCGGATCGTCTGGATTTTCAACCCTGAAAAAAAGTTTATAAACTTTCCGGTCGTTCTTCATAACCATCCCGTCGATGTAGTAGTAGTAATAATCGAGTGCATCATTGGCAATTGGACCGGGCAATCTTCCGCCAAAAAATCTTATATCATCTTCATAAAAATTTTGAATTAGTCTGCCGCCGGTAAGTATGTTTATTGTTGGTGGAAAGTTCGCGCTCTGCTTTCGCCCAATTATAGTTTCTTTAAACTGATCCGGTTTTTTGAAATAACCTTTACTCTGGTTTTCAAGTATTCCTGTAATTTTTAGTCCAGCAGAATCGGATTCAGTGCCAACTCCCGCAGAAACAGTTCTTCCTCTTGCGCTGATTTCATCCGTAGTTCTGATAAGTCCTTTTGTATAAGCTTCGAATTCATATGTATTAAGTTTTGCATTCCGTTCATTCTTCTTCTCTATTGCTTTGCGTATTATTTCAAGCGCCGGATTCTCTCCGGGAAGAATTACAATATCCGGTAGGATTATTTCTGTTTTTCTCAGTTTGAAATCCACATCACTAATATTCTTATTAAGATTGACTTCTATGGTATCAGAATAGTAGCCGATGTATGAAGCCACTAAAAGATAATTTCCTGCTGAGAGTTTTATTTCATAATCACCTTTCAGGTTTGCGGCTGTGCCTAAAGTTGTATTCAGCACACGAATATTGGAATATGGCAGTGATTCATTGGTTTGACGGTCTGTTATTTTGCCTGATATTGTGAATGTTTGCGCCAAAATGCTTGCCGGGATCAGGAAAAGGAAAATTATAAGATGTTTAATATTCATACAGAAAAAGATTGTTAACGTTGTTCAAAACTAAAGAAAAGATGTTTTAGTATTAAGCGAAATTTTAGTGTTATAATTGTTGAGTTAATCTTTTATCTTTTTAAGGAAAATTAAATTTTGTTAGAATATGAAATACAGAACTTTAATAACAACACTGCTCCTTTTTAATTCGATAGTATTGTTCTCACAAGAACAGACCACAACCGAGACTGACCCGGTAAACATAACCGCACAGGGCGTTATAAATAAATATATCTACGCTATTGGTGGAATAGATAAGTTTAAAAGCGTAATGGACAGAACAACGGTTATGACAGGAACAGCTATGAGTCAGCCGATTGATATTGTTGTGTTGCAAAAATATCCTGATAAACTTTTCCAGGAATTGAAAGCCGGTGAAGTAAAGCAGCTTCTTTATTATTGCAATGGAAAAGGAGCAATGATAATCGGTACAGAAAAAACCGAGATTGAAAAAAAAGAACTTGAACGTCTTATGATGGATGCGACAATGCATCTGCTGCTAAGTCCCGATAGTTTCGGAGTCAAAGCAGAATATTTGGGAATTGAATGTATTGATAGCATTGATTGTTATGCGATCAAGTTAACCTTACCGTCAGGCATCCGGTGGTTTCAGTACTACAGCATGCAAAATGATCTGAAGTTTAAAGAGACAAAAGAAATTCAGACTAAACAAGGATTGTTTGAACAGGAAACATATTTTTCTGATTATCGTGATGTAAATGGTTTAAAGTTTCCATTCACAATAAAACAATATTTTGGCTTGCAGGAAATTGAATTAACTGTTACCAGCATTGAAATTAATACCGGATTGGATGATAGTATTTTTGAGCTGCCGGAATAAATGAGCAAACGAAAATACTCCACAATAGTTTTTGATCTGGGAATGGTTCTCATACCTTTTGATTACAATATTGCTGTAGAAAGATTAAACCGGATTGAACAAAATCTCGGCGACAGATTCATGGATTTTTATAATTCCCATTATCACCTGCATCGGGAATTTGAAAAGGGGCTGTTAACCGAATCTGAATTCCTAAATAAAATGCTGACGATTGTTGATCATAAAATTGATAGAGAAACTTTCTGTAAAATTTATTCGGAGATTTTTTCTGTGAATGAGGAAGTCGCTGCTTTATTGCCGGTACTTAAAAAGGATTACAAATTATTTCTGCTTTCAAATACGAATTCAATCCACCGAAAGTATGGCTGGCAAGATTGCGAATTTTTGAAATACTTTGATGAGCTCATACTTTCCTATGAAGTAAAATCATTAAAACCCGAAAAAGAAATTTATCATGCAGTTGAAAAAGCATCGGGTTTACCTTCTGAAAAGCATTTTTATATTGATGATATCCAGGAATATGTGGATGCAGCGAAAAAGCTTGGCTGGGATGCGGTTCAGTTTGTTGATTATCAAAACTTAGTTGACGATCTTAAGAGTAGAAACATAATTTAGTTTTTGGTTGGCTGGTTTGTGGTTATATGCCATTAGTTTCTAGTTGTAGTCCGCTTGATATTGTCAGGCTAGAACCAAATAACCAAAACATTAAACTAAAAAACTAATAACTAAATGTGCTTAATAGTTTTTGCAAATAATATTCTCGAAGATTATAAGCTGATCTTTGCAGCAAACAGAGATGAGTTTTATAACCGACCGAGCGAACAAGCTGAATTCTGGAAAGAATACCCCGACCTTCTTGCAGGAAAAGATCTGCAGGCAGGCGGTACGTGGATGGGAATAACTAAGCAAGGCAGGTTTGCTGCTATTACAAATTTCAGGGATTTGAATAATCATCGGAACGATGCGCCTTCCCGTGGTAACCTTACTCTCGATTTTTTAGTTAATGATATTTCGCCAACGGATTACTATAACAGTTTGAAGGAAAATTTAAGTCAATTTAACGGCTTTAATCTGATACTCGGTACTGTTGATGAGTTATTTTACTTTTCAAATAAAGCAGATGGTTTACAAAAGCTTGAAACTGGAGTTCACGGAATAAGCAACGCAATTCTTGATACTCCCTGGCCCAAAGTTGAAAAGAGCAAACGAAATCTTAAACATTTAATTGAGCAGCAGGATGTTCATCCGTGGGAAGTACTGAATATTCTTGATGACACCTCGCTCGCAAAAGATGAAGAACTTCCGGACACAGGAGTAGGTCTTGAGCTGGAGAGGATGCTCTCGCCTATCTTCATCAAATCTGATAAATATGGAACAAGAT
>CAZLJI010000056.1:0-10320 GCA_964559565.1 uncultured Ignavibacteriaceae bacterium
GTGTTAAGCACGCCGCCAGCGTTCGTCCTGAGCCAGGATCAAACTCTCCGTAGTAGAGTTTAATACTTTTGTAATCTGGCGTGTATTTGTACGCTTTGTTGAAACCGTTTAATTAACAGATTAAACGCACTCACTCTTTCAAAGAACAAAATAAAACCTTCAGAAATGAAGGGCTGTAAATTTAATCTCTTTATTTAATAAAGTCAAATCTGGAATGAAAATATTAATGATTGTATTAGATTATAATCATTAATATACTTATCAAAAAAACATTAAAATAAGGACTTCAAATATATCCTTTAAACCTTCAAAGTCAAGTCACTTTAATTATTTGATATCGTCACAATAGACAACAATATAGCGGCTATACTCGCTAATAAGCTCATATAAACTGAGTACTCAAGTATATAAGATCTTATTGTTCTTAAACTTTGTTTGGGAACATAAATATAATCTCCTTCTTCAATGGTAACTGTTTCCCGTTGTGGAGAGAGCCAGGCTCTTGAACCACCTTTTATAACCATAATTTCATCATCTTCGGCGAGTTCGCCTAAACCGCTGGCTTCTGTAACATAGTAGTTGTAATCTTTGCCTTCGATGAACGTAACATGTCCTGGTCTAAGAACCTGTCCGAAAACATAAACAGAATTTTGAATCTGCGGAATAATTATCATGTCACCATTTTGTACAATATAATTTGCAATGTCTGAGTTTGGATCTTCAATCTTACGAAAATCAAGAGAACTACCTTCGATTAAAACTCTAAGTTGATTTTCCAGATTAAAATAATTGGTGTCATCGGTTACAACATTTGACATTCGATACATTAAGGCAAGTTCAAGATTAAGAAGAATGTTCCTGATACTCGGGTTTTCAAGGTCAGTTTGTTCTTCAAGTTTTATGTTGTATTGTTTTTCTAAAAGTACTGCCAAACTATTTCCTGAATAGACGCGTGCCCTCTTTAAAGATGCTTGTTGAGTAAAACCTCCACAAGATTTTATGACCTCATACAGTGTAGTATTGTTCTTTGTGATTGGTACAAAACCGGGGACATTCACTTCGCCTATAACTGATACAGCAAAGTTTCTTCTTTGAGTCTCAGGGGCGAGGAACCTGAATCTATCACCCCTCTGTATTGGATAATCATTATCAATTTTTATTTTAATAACGGTTTCCGTCTGGCCATCATAAGATAATCTTGAGATTTCCACACTGTCAACATTATCATATGCAGGATTGATACCATCAACGAGCTCAATCAAATCTCCAAGTTTATCTCCTTCAACAAATAAAAAAATACCAGGTCTATTCACGACTCCAGATACTGAGAAGAAATTTGTACTTATATCATCTGCCGGGAAAATAATGACGTCATCATTTTTCAGATATGGATTATTTGAAAAATCACCATTAAGTCTAAATTTTTGTAAATCCAAGATTAATTCTTCATCAGAAGCACGCTTAAGTTTAATACCTCTCAGTGCATAATTTGCCAGTTCTTCCTTGAGTTTTTTATATATCACCGGATCAGAAATTGTCGTTAGAGTTAAGTCTACAGCTTGAGTATACATCCTTGATATAAATTCATCAACTCTTTCGGTGATGAATGCGGGAAATGTTCCATTTATTGGAAAGGAGCCACCAATAGTAACACTTATACTTCCGGCACTTAGAAGATCGCTAGTACTCATTTTATCCTGACTGAACTGAGAATAGGCCGTCAAATAAAACAAGAATGAAAAACAAAGGAAAGCTTTTATGTTCATCTGCACTGACCTCATTATATTATTGACCGTGAAGAATATTGTAACTTATAATAATTCTGATAATCACCGGATATTATTTGTTTCCACCATTTTTCATTTTCAATATACCATTTAATTGTCTTCATCATCGCCGATTCGAATGGATATTCAGGTTCCCATGCAAATTCATTTTTTATTTTTGTGGAATTGATAGCGTATCTTCTATCGTGTCCGGGTCGGTCCTTGACATATTCAATTAATTCTTCATGTTTTCCGAGCTGCTTCAATACTATCTTTACGATTTCAATATTTGGTTTTTCAGTATTGGCACCGATGTTATACACTTCTCCAACTTTACCTTTCTCAAGAACAAGTTCAACTGCTTTGTTATGGTCTATCACATAAATCCAATCACGAACATTTAAACCATCTCCATATACAGGGAGTTTTTTGTTATTCATTGCATTGATTATCATCAATGGAATTAATTTTTCGGGAAATTGATATTGCCCATAATTATTAGAGCATCTGGTAATAACCACCGGGACATTATAAGTGTGATGAAATGCCAGTGCCATCATATCAGCCGCAGCTTTACTTGCTGCATACGGACTATTTGGCTGCAACGGGGTTCTTTCTTCGAACTGTCCTTCCGGACCCAAGCTGCCATATACTTCATCAGTTGAAATTTGAACAAACTTTTCAACACCAAATCTTTTTGCATTTTCAAGAAGTACGTTTGTACCGAGCACATTTGTTCTGAAAAAAACTTCTGAGCCGAGAATGCTTCTATCCACGTGCGATTCAGCAGCAAAATTTATTACGTGAGTGATTTCATATTTCTGAAAGAGGTAACTAACAAGCTCGTCATTTACTATATCACCCTTAACGAATGAATAGTTCGTATGTTTTTCAACTTCTCTTAGATTATTTAAATTGCCTGCGTAAGTAAGTTTATCAAGATTAACGATAAAAACATCAGCCCGATTTTTCAGGATGTGATTTATAAAATTACTGCCAATGAATCCGGCGCCGCCGGTAATTAATATTTTCTTCATATTAAAAAGAGAAAAATCCTATGAATATGCCTGATTGAATAAAAAATGAATTTCCATTTAAGTCGGATGGAATTCCTGATACACTTTGATCATTATCTGCTGTCCATTCATCTGCGAATGTAATTTGATAACCTGCGCCTAACCTTAAAGAAACAAATCTGTAAATTGGGTAATCAAGATTTATGATCGGAGAAAACATCCAATAATTGTTTTCAAGTTTTCGATTATAACTCTCCGAAGTTACATTTGGATCCGAAAGTTCTTCCCAGGTTCCTTCCCACGAAAAACTTCCTGAATTTCTGTAAATGTCAAGCTCCAGGTTTCCAGAACCGATTGCAGTACCAACTGAAACACCAATATATTTAATGAATGGAAGTGTATATTCAATGGTCAAACCGCCGCCGCCCAAACTATAAACAACCTCTCTGTTTATATTATCAATCGTTTGAGATGAAGAAACAGAGCCACCATAACCCATTCCGCCAATCCTCAAATTCTTAACAAATCCTACGTAAAGAAAGCCGGCAATACCGGATGAATAAAAACCACTACCTGAAAGTTCAGACATACCAATAGAGTTTAGTTGAGAATTTATTGGGTCGATGTTCGGTACATACCAAGCAGGTACATAACCAATACCTCCACCAAATGGTGCATCAAAGAACTGGCCTGATTGGCCATAGACAACTATGCTTGACAGGAATAAAGTGCTTAATATTAATTTTTTATACATATAATTCCATTAAATAATTTATAAATTTACCAAAGGGCTTTAGGAAATCCAAAGAATGAGAGTTCTTAAAATCATTGACAAATTTATTTATAGTCTGCTATTTGAATAAGTCACTAATTCAGTATAATAAATGAAAAAAGTTTTAATTACAGGCGGGAGCGGGTTGCTCGGTCAATACTTGAATCTTATTATTTCAAAAAAATTCAAATTACATACAACATTTAAAAGTAATAGTGGAAATTGTAACGACTTTTCATCCTCACCAGTTGACATATTAAACGAAAATGTGCTAAAGAATCTATTTGAAAATGTTAAACCGGATGTTGTTATTCACTCAGCTGCAATAACTAATCCTTTTCCGAAGAAAGACCAGACGAATAAAGATTACTTCGACACTAACGTAACCGCAACAAATAATATTGCAAAGCTTTGTGAAAATTATAAAACCAGACTTATTTACATTTCTACTGACCTTGTTTATGCCGGATACAGAGGATCATTTTTAAAAGAGGATGCAAAATTAATCCCTGCTTCTATTTATGCAGAGACAAAGCTTGTTGGTGAGATGAAAGTTAAAGAATCAACAGATAATTTTTTGATACTCAGAACAGCATTAATTTATGGAATTGGATTAAATCACTCCCGCTGTCATTTTCAAAATATGTATGACGATTTGAAAAATAGAAAACCAACAAAACTATTTACGGATCAGTATCGGACTCCTATTTCATTATCGGATTCTGCTAGGATTATTGCTGAATTAGTTAAAACAGATTTCAAAAGTGAAACTTTAAATCTTGGAGGAACAGATAGAGTATCGAGATATGAAATGGGAGCAATGCTTTGTTCAATTGCAGGTTTAGA
Organism: uncultured Ignavibacteriaceae bacterium; assembly: GCA_964559565.1. Taxonomy (GTDB): domain Bacteria; phylum Bacteroidota; class Ignavibacteria; order Ignavibacteriales; family Ignavibacteriaceae; genus IGN2. The sequence goes on from CAZLJI010000056.1 coordinate 4,401, forward strand.
TATCAATCTTCTGCAAAAAATTACAATGGATGATATTCACAACTTTCCAAAAGTTGAAGATGTTTCTCTGAATATAGATAAACTCCAATCGCTTGGATTAAATCCTAGAACTATTGAGGAAAATATTCGTGAAATAATTAGTGAATTAGTGGCAAAAAAATAGCGACGAATGCACGAATTAAAATTCATCAAATCACAAATCAAAGAGGATAATATTCTAAAATTAATTCGGGATAATTAATCACGTAAGTTGTTCGGTTCCAAGACTCTCAGCACGATCACTCCGGAATGTCTTTTATACTTCATCAAATAATCAGAAAGTGAATGCTCAGTGATTTGCACTTTTGTATTCTCGGTTGGTGCATGAAGTAAATGAATTCTTCCATCATCCATTTTAACGGCAATTCCAATGTGACCAATATCCAATCCTTCGACAGTTGTTGTAATTGCAACAAGATCGCCATTAACAATTGATTCTTCTTTGAATTTTAATTCTTCCTTCGGAATGAAATAATATTCTCTGCAACTAATTTCTTTTTCCTGATTTTTAATGATAGGAATAAAATTGGGATTTTCTCTGAGGTGTTTATAGCTATCAGAATGAGTAGACATAAAGTTTAGATTGAATTTTATCTTCTTCCCACCAACCTCTTCTGTCACATCTTCCACTCTTCCCTTCTTCACATTATCATAAATCCAATCTGAGAAATAATGTAACCGTGACGGATATTGATTAATTACACCATCTCTATAACGGATTAACTGAAGTTCGTTCATATAATCTTCAAAAGAGGTCTTCCCTTTTTTAATGCATCGAGCAAGAACAAGAGAATTTTCAAGAAAGGTTGTACAATCAAGTCCGGTAAGATTTATTACTAGTTGTTCGTCTCCATCCTTTTCAAGACCATGAGATAGGTAATCTGTTCCGATAAAACTTTTTCCGATTTCAACTATTACATCTCCAATTGGTTTCTCAGTAAGATTCGTTTCAACAGCTAATTGAAATCTAGAATTACAAACCTCGACATCTTTTTCTGAAAATATTTGTGGATAAGAATTAGTGAATAAAAACAGGAAACTCAGAAGGTAAACTAAATACCCAACTCCTTCTGACTTTTGACTTTTGACTTTTGACTTGTTAGATAATGTCTTCATCAGCGGGAAGTGATGCGAACTCTTCAATCTGACGAGCATGCGCAAGGTTTTCGAAGCGTGCGTATTCTTTAACAAAAGCAAGCTTGACCATACCGGTCGGACCGTTTCTTTGTTTTCCTACTATCACCTCCGCAACTCCTTCAAGCGACTCACCGTTTTCATCTTTTTCAATTCCATAATATTCTGGTCTATTGAGGAACATTACAACATCAGCATCCTGCTCAATTGAACCTGATTCTCTCAAATCAGATAGTTGTGGACGTTTATCTGATCTGGCTTCAACTGCTCGGTTAAGCTGAGCAAGTGCCATCACCGGAATGTTTAACTCTTTCGCCAATGACTTAAGTGAACGTGATATGTGGGAAATTTCTCTTTCACGTGATTCCGCTTTTGCTGGTCCAGTCATAAGCTGTAAATAATCAATAATTATAAGTCCAATGCCTTTCTCAGCTTTTAATCTTCTTGCTTTGGCTCTGATTTCAAGAACAGTTGATGCAGGTGTATCATCAACATAAATTGGTGCGTCTGTTAACTTGTGTACTGTTTTGCTGAGCTTCGGACCTTCAGAGTGAGGTAACTTTCCTGTTCTTACAAGATGAGCATTAATTCTTGCTTCTGCACAAATCATTCTGATGATAAGCTGCATTGTTGCCATTTCAAGGCTGAAAATACCGACAGGAATTTTGTGATCAATTGCAGCATTTCTTGCGATCGATAAAGCCAAAGCAGTTTTACCGATTGAAGGTCGAGCTGCAAGAATAATTAAATCCGATTTCTGCAGACCTCCTAAAATTTCATCAAGCTCGAAAAATCCTGTCGGTACGGAAAACCGCTGTTGAGTAGATGAGTGAATGGTCTCGATATATTCCATTGCTTCTCTTACTGCTTTATCCATTCCCTGGTAAGATTTTGTAAGATGGCTTTCGGTTATGTCAAATATTCTTCTTTCAGCATCATCAAGTATATCAAACGCATCAGCTGAACCTTCGTATGCATTCTTTGCTATTTCGTGAGCACTTGTAATCAATCCTCTTAAAATTTGTTTTTCGAGGATTATTTTTGCGTGATATTCAATATTCGCTGCTGAAGTAATGTTCTGCGAAAGTTTGCTGAGATATACTGCACCGCCCGCTTCTTCAAGGTTGCCGCGTTTTTTTAATTCTTCATAAAGAGTAACGGTATCGATTGGTTCATCGGAGTCGAATAAGGAAATCATCGCTTCAAAAATCAATCTGTGAGCCTTCGCGTAGAAACTATCAGGAGTTAACATTTCCATTGCTTTCGCAACTGCTTCCTTCTCAATCATCATCGCACCGAGAACTGATGCTTCTATCTCAGGTGCTGATGGGGGCTTCACATCACCGTGATTTGAATTATCAAATCCGTTTCCGTTATTATTTGTTCTTTTAGTTTTTGCCATCTGCCTAAGGTCAGATAAATTGATGAGATGAAATACCCCGATCGAGTCGGGGTTAAAATTTTAAGTTCTGATTAATTACACTCGGAAATTCGTAAATGTTGAAGTAAGAGTCAAACGATTAAAAAAATATTTTTATAAACACCTATTTTTATTTGATTTGCTTCCTTTTTTATGTCTGATAATGACTCTATGTCTTATCTAAGGTTATCATAGGCAACAATAAATTTTAAAATTGAGGGAATCGACTCGGTTTATTAGAAGCAATTACCTCCGTTCTATTCTCTCAACTATTATTTCGTCACCAAGACAAGTATTTGGATCTTTGTGCCAATCAAGTTTTACAAAGATGGGAAAGTCCGGATTTTCAAGCTTGAGATTACTTCCTGGTGGAATTGTCTCAAACCTGTGTGTGCTGTCTCCAATTTCAATAAAATAGCCACCGCAGCAGCTGCATTCACGGTCATCAATCCCGGTTATGATACCTTCATTGTCAAATTCGTGTTCTTGGACAGAACAGCAAATGCAACAAAGAAACAGAATGACCATGCTTGATATTTTCTTCATCATAAATCCTCCTCAAATCACTTCTTTGTTTGACTGCATCTATTGTAGTATACTAAAATATTATTAGCGAGGATGGAATCAAGTTAATTAATCTACCCTGAGATGAAATTCGTTCTGTTCTGTTCATAAAGGGCGACTATAATTGAAACTTTTCAATTTTTTACTTAAAGCAACCATTCCCTTTTCTTCTCTTCTGATTCTTTTCTCTGTTCGGCAAGCTGCTGTTCCCAATTATATTCACGGATCCATTCATCAACAGAGAATTTTATTTAAAACAATAGAAGTAAAAAGGCACCATGTAAACAGGTAACCAAATTATGTACTCTATTATATCCTGAGAAATTATATAAAATATAACGACGGGAAGAATAACTATGAAGAAATATGACACCAACCATCCATAGCGTTTCTCTCTATATAAAACATAAAAAATAAATGGGGTGGCTAGAATCGGTGGACTGATGGCGATGAAAATAAGTATTACTAATACTGGATTAGAAATTTTCAGAAAGGTAAGAACGTGCTGAGCCAATAAAAATATTCCTGCCGCCGCCGATGGTAGTGTATAATTAATAACCAGCAGTTTCCTTAATCGCTGAACAGCATCAATATCCCTTATTATCGGCGATCCTTTTATCATTTGTCTAATAGAAAAAAAGTTCCGCAAAAAAAATTATTATTTGTTTTTTTCGGAAATCTTATACTTGATAATATTCACCTTCTCCATCGTAATCATACCGCCAGAGTTAGCTTGTTCAAAAATATCATTTAACATTGGGATAAAATCTTCAATCTTTTTTTCTTCATCAACAATTTCAATGATCAACGGTAAATCTTCAGAAAGTCTTAATAGCTTTGTTGTATGTATTCTGCTTGAAGCACCAAATCCCATAATACCTTTCATCACTGTCGCACCGGCTAAACCAGCTTTTCGTGCTTCGAGAACAATTTTTTCATAGACTGGCACGTGATGGAGTAAATCGGATTCGCCAATGAAAATTCTTAACAGTTTTGCTTCACCTTCAATATGCATTTCAGCCTCCTATAAGAAGTTTTGAAATAAAAGCAGCCAACAATACAGCCAATATTGTGACAAATACATTCAGCAGGATATTTGTACCGGCAATAAGATACTGTGAGTCCTGAATTAATTTTACTGTTTCATAAGAAAATGTAGAGAATGTGGTTATTCCCCCGCAGAGTCCGATTGTTAGAAATAATCTCATCTCAGATGAGATAAGCTTAAGTGAATCGAGGTAAAATAAAATCAATCCGAGAATAAAACTCCCGACAACATTCACAGTCAGAGTTCCGTACGGAAATAGTGAAGATGAATGTTTATAAACGAAGTCTGAGATAACATATCTCAGCAATCCCCCGATACCAGAACCAAGTGTTACGATTAGATATAATTTCATATTCAATTTCTAATTTATCTCACGGGGATTCGTACAACTTTCTGAACTTCTTCAAATCTTCCCAGCAATCTTTTTTCCAATGAGGATTTCGTAGTAACGCAGCAGGATGATAAGTCACAATTACTTTTGCACCTTCATAATCAAAAATACTTTTTCTTAATTCGCCGAGCGACTCTTTTTTCTTAAGCAAACCTTTTGCTGCTGTCAATCCAAGACACAAAATCAATTTCGGTTTTATAAGTTCAACCTGTTTTTTAAGATACGGCATACACGTTTCCATTTCATCCTGCATCGGAGTTCTGTTTTCAGGTGGACGGCATTTGACAACATTGCCAATGTAAACTTCTTCTCTCTCAAACTTGATTGCTTTCAGCATATCAGTTAAAAGTTTACCTGCTCTTCCTACAAAAGGCAAACCCTGCTTATCCTCTTCTGCACCGGGACCTTCACCAATAACTAATACATCTGCGTTTGGATTGCCTGTGCCGAATACAAATTTATTTCTACCCTGGTGCAATCTGCATTTTGTGCAATCACAAATTAATTTTTCAAGTTCATAAAGTGATGCTGCTTTTTCCCAGCCTTCTTTTTCTTCTGAAAATAATGCTGGTTCTTCAAAGAAGGATGCGGGTTCTTTTACAACTGCTGTTGTCCTTTTCATTTTGGATATGAATAACTCGTCTCCAAAAATTTCCTTTTGGAGAGTCAGCGTATTGAGAATTTCTTTTTTGGTTGATTTGCTCATAAACAAGTAAAGTTGTTGTCACACTGAGCCTGTCGAAGTGTGACTTTAGCATTCAGTCTTCGACTCCGCTCAGACTGACCAAAGATTTTTTGCTTCGCTTAGAATTTTGTTTGCAAGCTGGAACTTGGAAAGCAACGGAAGCTTAGCAGATTTGCCGTCCTGTTTAATTAAAGTGACTTTGTTTGTATCGACTTCAAATCCGGTTTCTTTGCCGGGTGAATTCAAGACAATCATATCCAGATGCTTTTCTTGCAATTTTTTCTTTGCATTGCTCAATTCGTTTTGAGTCTCAAGCGCAAAACCGATAATTTTTGTTTTCTTTGATTTGATTGATGCCAGAATATCAGAATTAAGTTCAAGCCTCAAATCCATTATCCCTTTTTCTTTCTTTATCTTATTTGATGCAACTTTAATGGGACGAAAATCTGACACAGCTGCAGACATAATCAGCAAATTATTTTTATCGACTTCTTTATTAACAGCTTTTTCCATTTCTGAAGCAACCAGATGAGTTTCCTCCGGATTTTCCGGAATATACCAATTTAATTGCTCTTTATTTTTATTCATTGTCTTACATGAATTTATATATTTAATTCTACTATGAATTTAATGACAAAT
>CAZLJI010000057.1:0-10243 GCA_964559565.1 uncultured Ignavibacteriaceae bacterium
TTGGAAGAGGGTGCAGATCCTCTTGAAGGAAAAATAGAGATAATCGCAAAACCGAAAGGTAAACGTCCGACTTCAATTGAACTGTTATCTGGAGGAGAGAAAACTCTAACTGCAATCGCATTGTTGTTTGCCATTTACCTGGTTAAACCAAGTCCGTTCTGTATTCTTGATGAAATTGATGCTCCACTTGATGATGCAAATATTGATAGGTTTACAAAATTGATTAAGGAGTTCAGTCTGAATACTCAGTTCATTGTTGTTACTCATAACAAGAGAACAATGGAAGCAGCAGAAACTCTTTACGGAGTTACGATGCAGGAAGAGGGAGTTTCCAAATTGGTAAGTGTTCATTTTAATGAAGACATAAAGGTTGTTGCTTAGTTAGCAAATCGAGTTTCAGGCTTTTTAAACGGAGCCTCTAACGATGAAAATAAACGATCACATCATTTAACAGAAAATAATCCCATTTAAAAGTAGTTTTTTGATAGATAAGCAATTCAAAATATTTTTAGACTTCGATGGCACGATTACGAAGAATGATGTTGGAGAAGAAATATTTAAAAAAATTCTCGAAGTAGAACTTGTAAATAAAATCGTTGAAGATTTGCTTACCAATAAAATATCTTCAAGAGAATGCTGGGAGAAATTGTGTGAGCCTGCATTGATAAAAGACAAAAATGAATTTGATAACTTTATTCTTTCTCAGGAAATTGAACCAACTTTGCATCACTTCGTTGACTACTGTGATAAGAACAGATTTCAATTGTTTGTTTTGAGTGATGGCTTCGATTATTATTTTGAAAAAATTCTGAAGAGAGAAAACCTTGGTCATCTAAAAGTTTTCAGCAATAAATTAATTCTGAACGACGAAGGGAGGCTTACCCCTTCATTCCCTTATTACAATGCTGATTGCAGAAGTTCCGCAAATTGTAAAAGAAATCATATAATTGAAAACAGCGGCGAGGATGAGTACACTGTTTTTATCGGTGACGGTAATTCGGATATTGATGCAATCCAGTATGTGGATTTCATTTTTGCCAAAGATGATCTCTTAAAATATTGTGAAGTTCAAAGAATTACATATTTCCCCTTCAGAAATTTTGATGATGTGATTTTACGAATGAATGAGCTTCTATCAAAGAAAAGGTTGAAGAAAAGACATCAGGCAGAACTGAAAAGACGCGAAGCATTTATGATCGAGTAAAAACTTTTTTCCAAAGAGAATAAAATTATATGAACAACATTTCATCCGCTGCATTTAAGTACAGAAGTTATACTCCAATCCCATTTTTATTATTGATGTTGATTTTTCAGGAATCAACACCATTAACATTAGTAATTGGTTTTGCAGTTGCTTTGATTGGCGAGTTGATTAGATTCTGGGGAGTAAGCTGGGCGGGCAGTGAAACAAGAACAACAGGCGGAGTCGGCGGCACATTCCTGATCATCAGCGGGCCATTTGCGTACGTTCGTAACCCGCTTTATGTGGGTAATATTCTGCTTTATCTTGGTCTTGGAATTATGTCGTTCGCACTATTTCCGTATCTTCAAATTGTGGCTATTATTTTCTTCTTCATTCAGTACTATTTTATAGTTAGTGAGGAAGAAAAGTATCTTCGAGAAAAATTTAAAGATGACTATAAAGATTACTGCAAAAATGTTCCGGCATTTTTACCAAGACTCTTCCCTTACAAAAATTCAAGCATAGTCCAACCTCCTCGTAATCCAAAAGCGGGATTTCGCTCAGAAAAAAGAAGTCTTCAGGCATTTATTGGTATTTCTTTGCTATTGATTATTCTCTGGCTTATCAGGAGCTGATAGTCTTGAGCACTTCAAAAAATAAACTGATGATTATTACTGGCGAGGTTTCAGGCGATTTGATCGGTGCATCATTAATCAGGGAACTAAAATCTCTCAAACAAGATTTAAAGATAACTGGTATCGGTGGTGATCGAATGCGTTCTGAAGGTATGGATTTGATTTATCATACTGATAAAATGGCATTTTTAGGTTTTGTTGAAGTGGTAAAGCATATACCCTTCATTAGAAAGGTTCAGAAAAAGCTCATTGATGGAATAAAGAAAGAGAAAATTAATTGTGTGGTGCTGATTGATTATCCGGGCTTTAATCTGAGCATTGCAAAAAAAATTAAACCATTCGGAGTAAAAATTATTTATTACGTCTCGCCTCAGTTGTGGGCGTGGGCAAAGGGAAGAGTAAAAAAAGTCAGGAAGCTTGTTGACAAAATGCTCGTCGTCTTTCCTTTTGAAGTAGAGTTTTATCAAAAAGAAAATGTTAACGTTGAATATGTTGGTCATCCTTTGGTTGAACGAATTAATCAACACAAATTTCTAAGCAGGGAGGAATTCTTTTCAAAGTTTAATCTTGAAAAAGAGAAAGAAATTCTTCTCATAATGCCGGGAAGCCGTAAGCAGGAAGTAAAGTCAATTTTTCCTGAAGTAATAAAAGCCTCAAACCAGCTCGCTCAGCAATTTAATTTGCAGGTTGTTGTTGCACGTTCAAAAAATATTGACAAGAATTATCTTCAACAGGATAGTGAATCAGGAAAATTCATAACTATTGAAGATCATAATTATGAATTGATGAAGTACTCGCATTTTGGTATTATAAAGTCAGGAACTTCAACCCTCGAAGCTGGATTTTTCGCTTTGCCGATGATTGTGGTTTATAAAACCAATCCGCTTACATATATGATAGGAAAACAGCTTGTGAAACTGGACAGAATTGGAATGGTTAATATTTTGCTCGATGAAATGGTTGTACCTGAATTAATTCAGGACGAAGGAAACTCAGAGAATATTTTTAATACTGCTTCAAAAATATTGTCTGATGATAAGACGTATGAAAAAATTAAACATAAACTTGGCAGCGTTAAAGAAAAACTTGGCAGCGAGGGTGCATCAAAAAAGGCAGCCTTGTCAATCTTGGAAATTCTGAATGAGTCTGAAAATATCTAAACAAAGCGTTCTCAGATTTTTAGGAGATCACTTCCTGTATTATGGAATAACTGCTCTTTGTAAAAGTTTAAAAATTGAAAAAGAGAATTTTACAGTCATTGAAAATTTGAACTCAGAAAAACAAAATTATGTTTTGGCTTTCTGGCATGGAACAATGCTGCTGCCATGGTATTTGCACGGAGCTCCAGACTTTGCTGCATTGACCAGTAAAAGTAAAGACGGTGATCTTCTTGCACAGGTTTTAAAAAAATGGACATACCAGGTTGTTCGTGGTTCCAGCAGTACTGGTGGTGACGTTGCACTCGGGATTATGGTTGATTATGCACGGAATAAATATTCAATTGCCATTACCCCAGACGGACCAAGAGGACCGAGACATAAATTTAAAGCAGGTGCAGTGGTTACGGCAAAGAAAACAAATATTCCAGTAGTTCTTGCAGGTGTTGCTTTCAAACGAAAAAAAATATTAAGTAACTGGGACAAATTTGAGATACCATATTTCTTTACAACTGCGAAAGTAGTTTATTCAGATCCGATTTATGTTGATAGCAATCTCGCTTATGAGGAAACTTCTGAAATTATCTCGCAATGTGATGAAGAGTTAAATAAGCTTCAGAAGCTAGCAGATAATTTTGAACAAAATTAAGAATGAATTTTCTAAAATTCATATTATATCCTTTTATACCGGTTTATGCTTTCATAATCTGGCTGCGGAATTTTCTGTTCGATAAAAATATCTTTAAAAGCAGATCGGTTAATGCAAAAGTTTTTTCTGTGGGTAACATAACTTTTGGCGGTTCGGGTAAAACTCCGGTGACTATTTACTTAACAAGTTTATTGAAGCAGGGGAAATATAAAATTGGAGTACTCAGCAGAGGCTATGGCAGAAAGTCGAAAGGTTATGTTTTGGTTTCAGACGGCAAAAGGTTTTTAACTTCAGTAGAAAAATCAGGAGATGAAATATATCATACCGTCCTTGATTGTTCTGTTCCGGCTGCAGTTTCTGAAAACAGAGTTAAGGGAGCTGAAAGATTAATAAGTGATACAAGTGTAAACACAATTGTTCTGGACGATGCATTTCAGCATCGATGGATTAAGCGTGATGTAGATCTGCTTGTTATTGATCAGCGATTTTTAACTGAAGATCACTTTTTCATCAATAATCTTCTCCCAACTGGAGTAATGAGAGAACCATTCAGTTCGATCAAAAGAGCAAGTGCGGTGATCATCAACAGAAAATTCATGGATAAGAAAGATATTCCAGAAAAACATAAGAAATATTTCGAAGGAAAAGGGATTTTCACCGGTTATTACAAAGCTCTCAGCTTCTATGATTTGAAACATAATTCCGAACTTCGTCTTGAAGAGTTCCAGGGACAGAAAAGTCTGGTTGTTTCAGGAATCGCTACCCCTTTTTCGTTTCTTAATATTTTAAGGCAAACAAAAGTTGATACACAAAACAAGCTGATTTTTAAGGATCATAAACAATACACTTTCACCGATGTCCAAAGGATAAGACAGTTGTTTTATTCAACAAATTCGCATTCCGTAGTTACAACTGAGAAGGATGCGGTAAAATTGACCAAATTTGCACGTGAGATGGACGACATCGACATCTATTATTTAAAAATAAAATTCTCTTTAGATGATGAAGAAGCCTTTAAAGGCTTTATCTTTGGGGTCTGAAAATTTTCTATTTAGCACATATTTCAATAAATAATCTAATTTCGGAGGAAATATAAAAATGCCCAGAAAATATGTATACTTTTTCGGAGGAAAGAAAGCCGAAGGAAAAGCGGAGATGAAATCACTACTTGGAGGCAAAGGCGCTAATCTTGCAGAAATGGTAAATATTTCACTGCCAGTTCCTGCAGGTTTCACTATAACTACAGAGGTTTGTACCTACTATTATAATAACAACGAAAAATATCCAAAAGAATTAAAAACACAGGTTCTGGCTGCACTTAATAAAGTGGAAAAGGAAATGGGTGCAAAGTTTGGTGATTCTGAAAATCCTTTGCTGCTTTCCGTAAGAAGCGGCGCACGTGCTTCAATGCCCGGAATGATGGATACGATTCTAAATCTTGGTTTAAACGATAAAACAGTTCAGGCGTTAATTAAGAAGACGAATAACCCTCGTTTTGCTTATGATTCATACAGAAGATTTGTTCAGATGTATGGCGATGTTGTGCTTGGATTGAAACCAGTGCACAAACACGATGAAGATCCTTTTGAAGTTATTCTTGATAAAAAGAAACACAAGCACGGTTTCAGATTAGATACAGAGTTAACTGCAGATCATCTTAAAGAATTAGTTGAAGAATTTAAAACTGCGATCAGAGAGAAAACCGGTCACGATTTTCCTGATAACCCGATGGATCAGCTTTGGGGTGCCGTTGGTGCTGTGTTTGGTTCATGGATGAATGAAAGAGCAATCGTTTACAGAAAACTTAATAACATACCTGCAGATTGGGGAACAGCAGTAAATGTTCAGTCAATGGTATTTGGGAATATGGGTGAAGATTCCGGCACTGGTGTTGCATTCACTCGCGATCCAGCATCCGGTGAAAATGTTTTTTATGGCGAGTATCTGTTTAATGCCCAGGGAGAAGATGTTGTTGCCGGAACTAGAACTCCGCATCCAATATCTGAATTAAAAAAAGAAGACCCAAAACTTTACAAACAGCTTGATGCTATCAGAAAAATTCTTGAGAAACATTACAAAGAAATGCTGGATGTTGAGTTTACAATTCAACAGGGCAAGTTGTGGATGCTCCAATGCCGTGTAGGAAAGCGAACAGGTTTTGCAGCAATCAGAATGGCGGTTGATATGGTTAAAGAAAAACTCATTTCAAAGGAAGATGCAATCAGCAGAATCGAGCCCAACCAATTAAATCAATTACTCAGACCAATCTTTGATCTAAAAGAAAAGAACAAAGCAATTGCAGAAGGAAAACTTCTTGCAAAAGGATTGAATGCCGGTCCGGGTGCTGCTTCAGGTAAAGTTGCTCTAAGTGCACAGGATGCAGAAGAGATGGCAGCAAAAGGCGATCCTGTTATTCTTGTTAGAATAGAAACTTCTCCAGAAGACATTAAAGGAATGAACGCTTCCGAAGGCATTTTAACAGCACGTGGCGGAATGACTTCTCACGCAGCATTAGTTGCAAGACAAATGGGAAAAGTTTGTGTGGCCGGATGTGGAGCTTTGAAAATTAATTACAAAGAAAGAACAATCGGTGTTGAGGGTAAAAATGATATAGTTCGTGAAGGAGATTATATTTCAATTGATGGAAGTACCGGTGAAGTCATAAAAGGAAAGCTTGAGACAAAACCATCAGAAGTAATTCAGGTTTTAATTTCACAAACAATGCAGCCGAAAGAATCATCTGTTTATCAAACATATTCAAGCCTGATGAAATGGGCTGATGAAATCAGAACTATGAATGTAAGAACTAATGCAGATCAGCCTGACCAGGCAAGAAACGCAATTGCTTTTGGAGCTGAAGGTATTGGTCTCTGCCGAACCGAACATATGTTTTTTGGCGGTGACAGAATAACTTCAGTTAGAAAGATGATCGTGTCTGATACTGTTGAAGACAGAAAAGCAGCACTTGCAGAACTTCTTCCATTACAGAGAGAAGACTTTGAAGGAATATTCGAAGCGATGAAAGGAAGACCAGTTACAATCAGAACACTTGATCCACCACTGCACGAATTTCTTCCTCATTCAGAAAAAGAAATATCTGAACTTGCCGGAGAACTTGGAATAGAAGTATCAAAACTCAAAGCAAAAATTGAAAGTCTGCACGAGTTCAATCCTATGCTTGGTTTTAGAGGTTGCAGACTCGGCGTTGTCTATCCAGAAATAACTGAAATGCAGGCAAGAGCTATAATTGAAGCAGCTGTCAACGTTTCAGTAAAAGGTATTCCTGTAAAACCTGAGATTATGATTCCATTGGTTGGACACGTTAAAGAATTCATTCTCCAGGAAGATATTGTAAGACGTGTTGCTAAAGATGTGATGAATGAAAAAGGAAAGAAAATAAGTTATCTCGTTGGAACAATGATTGAACTTCCAAGAGCTGCTTTGACTGCAGATGAGATTGCCGGACGAGCCGAGTTCTTCAGTTACGGAACAAATGACCTTACTCAAACTACATTTGGATTATCAAGAGATGATGCTGGTAAATTCCTTCCGCTATATGTTCAAAATGATATTTTACCATCTGATCCGTTTGAAGCACTTGATCAAACCGGAGTCGGTCAGCTTGTTGAAATGGGAACAAGAAAAGGTAGATCAGTCCGTAAAGACTTAAAAGTTGGAATTTGCGGTGAGCACGGTGGCGAACCGTCATCAGTTGAATTCTGTCACAAGACAGGTCTTAATTATGTAAGCTGTTCTCCTTTCAGAGTTCCAATTGCGAGACTTGCTGCGGCACGTGCGGTTATTAACGAAAAGAAGTTGAAAAAATCAGCTTCAAAGAAAAAGAAATAAAAAATATAGGACTAGTTTTAAACAAGATTCTGTAATGTCATTCCTGTGAAAACAGGAATCCAGGAACTGAAAAATGGATTCCCACTTTCGTGGGAATGACAACACAAAGAATATCAGTTCTAAAGTAATCTTTTAGTCAATATAATAAAAAAGGATAAAGAAGGATGAAACTTTCAGATTTCAGTTACACTCTGCCCAAAACATCAATTGCAAAATATCCCGTATCACCAAGGGACAAATCAAAACTTTTGGTTTTAAATAGAGAAACGCAGGAGATGGAATCAAAACGTTTCACCAGTGTGGTTGACTACATGTCCAAAGGTGATATTCTTGTTGTGAACGAAACCCGTGTCTTCCAGGCAAGGTTATTTGGAAAGAAGGAAAAGACTCATGCTAAGATTGAAGTTTTTCTGCTGCGGGAACTTAATTCCGAAGATGGTATCTGGGATGTGATTGTTGACCCTGCCAGAAAAGTAAGGATTGGCAACAAAATATATTTTAATGATAAGCTTTGGTGCGAAGTAATTGATAACACAACTTCACGCGGAAGAACAATCAGGTTTAACCAGTCAGGAAATATTTTTAAAGCTGTGGAAAAAATCGGACTTACTCCTCTTCCTCCGTACATCAAAAGAGAAGCAGAGCCATCGGATAAGGAAGACTACCAGACTGTATTTGCGAGAGTAGATGGCGCAGTTGCTGCACCAACGGCAGGGCTTCATTTTACAAAACAGCTTTTGCAAAAAATTCAGAAGAAAGGTGTTACCATAGTACCGGTTGTGCTTCATATCGGGTTGGGTACCTTCAGACCTGTTGAAGTGGAAGATTTAACCAAGCATAAAATGGATTCGGAGTTCTTCGAGATTCCGGCTAAATCTGCGGAGATAATTAACAAAGCTATGCACGACAAGCATAATATTTTTGTTGTTGGTACTAGTGCCTGCCGCGCACTTGAAACAAGTACAACTGCAGATGGTTTTGTAAAACAGAACCGCGGCTGGACGGATAAATTTATCTATCCACCTTATGATTTCAAGATAACAAAAAAACTTATTACAAATTTTCACGTTCCTGAATCAACTTTGTTAATGCTCGTTTGTGCTTTAGCTGGAAATGATTTGGTGCTGAAAGGCTACAAGAAGGCACTCAAAGAAAAATATCGCTTCCTGAGCTACGGCGATGCAATGTTAATACTCTAATCACTTGACTGGATGATTGAATGATTGATCAATCGGGCGGAGTTTTTTCGTGAGAGTTTTTGCTGTAATTCCTGCGGGTGGAAAAGGGAAAAGAAGCGGGACTGAAACTCCAAAACAGTATCTGAAATTCCACGGCAAGGAATTGATCGCTTACACAATCGAAGTCTTTCAGAAGAATAAACTTGTTCATGAAATAATTATTTCTGCTGAGCCATCTTATTTTTCTTTGCTTGAAGAGATTAAACAGAAATACAATCTCACAAAAATCTCAAAGATTGTTGAAAGTGGCGAAGAAAGACAGGATTCAGTTTACAATGCAATCAAATCTTTAAATGTTAACGAAGATGACTTAATCGCAGTTCACGATGCTGCACGACCCTTACTTCCAGATTCAATTCTAACCAAAGCAATAAACTCTGCAAAAGAAAAAGGCAATGCACTTGTTTGTCTGAAAGCAAGAGATACTCTTTTGAAAGGAGATCATATTGTTAAGGAATATGTTGACAGATCAGAAATGTATTATGTGCAGACACCGCAGATTTTTAGGTATAAAGCTTTGAAGAAAGCAATGAAGAAAGCATACGAAAAGAATTTTATCGGCACAGATGAATCGATGTTAATTAAAGAACTTGGCATTGATATTAATATTGTTGAAGGCTCGATGTTGAATTTCAAGATCACCACAATGACTGACATAGAAATTTTTGAAAAACTAACAACTCATAATCAATAATTGACTCATCCCGTTAAAACTGTCTTATCTCGCTTATCATTAAATTTCATTAGATAAAAAAATAATTTCAGGAACCAATTCGCTTCCTGGAAGTAAAACTACCAGTTAATTAATTAGAATATTATTGGGAGTTTTATAATTATGAAAAAATTAAAGGTAGCTGCAATGAAAAGTAAATATCTTCTATTACTGTTATTCCCTCTCACTTTTTTGTTCCTCTCATTTTCAAGCTTAATTCCCGGAATAAACATTTTTGATATTGATAGTGATAATGAATTCGTTTTTCAATTCAAAGATGATTATAAAGCCGCCTGGAGAACCGTTGATTCACTGGAACAGCAGGGACTAACTCGTTCTGCTCTTGAAGTAGTTGAGGAAATTTACAAAGCAGCAAAAAAGGATAACAACCAGCCGCAGTTTATCAAATCTATTTTCTACAAGCTGAAATACGGCAACTATATTGAAGAAGACAGTCACGTTAAAATTGTTAATGATGTAAAAGCTGAAATTGACAGTGCTGATTTTCCTGCAAAAGCCATTCTAAAGTCAATCCTTGCAAATATTTACTGGCAGTATTACCAGAACAACCGATGGAGATTCCAGCAGAGAACAGAGACGGTGAATTTCGACAATGAGGATTTTCAAACATGGGATCTTGCAAGACTAATAAAAGAAGTTGTAAAATATTTTCAAGCTTCACTTGAAGAAAGTGACAAGTTAAAGAAAATCTCAATCAAAGAGTTTGAAGATATTTTAGTTTATGGCACAACTGAACATTCATATCTCCGTCCGACTTTGTATGACTTGCTTGCACATCAGGCACTTTCTTTCTTTGTGA
>CAZLJI010000058.1:0-10134 GCA_964559565.1 uncultured Ignavibacteriaceae bacterium
CTTGATGAACTCGGTGCGAAATACGGCTGGGTAAGATCAGGTTCACAGCTTGATGAACTCGGTGCGAAATACGGCTGGGTAAGATCAGGTTCACAACTTGATGAACTCGGTGCGAAATACGGCTGGGTAAGGTAGAATGAAATGAATTAGTTCTCCAAAGTATACTTTGTTAAGCCTTCAATCTTTATTGAAGGCTTTTTTATTATTAAGGGGAAGTATTTATTTTTCTGGCATCATTTGTAGTTATTGATAAATGTTTTCCAGCATTTTCTAAGAAAGGTATTTAACTTCTTAACTTTGAAAATTACGCGTGCTTTCTGTTAATATGCTTAAATCTTCTCTTTTGTTTGTTTTATTTACTTACTTATTAGTAGCGCAGGAAATCTCCCAAATTACTCTGATTGAAGATGAGATAAGTCAGTCTATTCCGTCATATAATCATCAAGGGACAATCTATATCTCAATAAAACATTTCTCTGATGCTTTAAAACTTACCAGTAATTTTTCTGATTCAGAAAGTGCTTTTGAAATAGCTTTTCAGGAAGTGACCCTTCGATTCACATTAAAAAATCCTTATGTTGTTATTACTACCAGGGTATCGGAGGAATCAACCATCCATCAACTTCCTACTTCATCGCATGTTATTGATAATTTTATTTTTGTTCCGTTATATGAAACCATAGAAATTATTAATAAGTATTTTGATAAGTCATTGGCAGTTATAAGTCCTGGTAAAGTTATTGTCCTTGCAAAAGATCAACAAGAGATTACTAGAATTCAAAGTGTAACCTTAGATCATAGTAATAAAGGGACTTTTGTTCATATAACAACCAATATCGAATTAACTTCACAATTGATTCCTGATGGCCAGGATTCTTTTATTCTTAAAATTAAAAACGCTTCTACCTTTGGAAATAATTTCGGTGATCTGATTATTAGTGGACTTGTAAAAAATGTTGATGTTTCAAACGTAAACGGGGATGTTCAGATCAGAATAAAGAAAAAAAGTAAAGACATTGCTGTTGAATATTTTTATCCAAGTGATAAAAAGGAGTTGGTTGTGCATCTGTTTGAGCATGAAGATTCACCATGGTTGGAAAGAGAAAGCGAACACTTCAAAGTTATATATCGGGAATATCACTCGCATCTGATTAATAATATTCTGGTTGGTGCTGAGAAGGCACTCAAATCTCTTTCAGAGTTATTTAATTATGTTCCTAATGATAAGATAATTATTAATACTTATGATGTCAGCGACTATGGTTTCGCGGCCACAAGTACAACCCCTCAGAATTTTATCAGACTCGAAATTGAACCAATGGAACCGGGTTACGAGGTAGTCCCGTACAACGAAAGAATCCAATGGCTGATAAGTCATGAGCTTGTTCATGTGATTGTAAATGATGCAGAGGTTGGATTTGAATCATTTTGCAGATCAGTTTTTGGTAAAGTCCCTCCTGAAAAAACTCAACCACTCTCCGTGTTTTATGGTCTCTTAACGAATTATAATCGTTACTCGCCTCGCTGGCATCAGGAAGCTATTGCTGTTTATTTCGAGACATGGTTAAGTGGTGGATATGGCAGAGTGCTTGGCAGTTTTGATGAAATGTATTTTCGAAACCTGGTGTATGAAGGAAAACAATTTCCGTCACAGTTAGACCTGGAGACAATATTAAGTCACAAATCAATTCTTCTTGAAAATATTCATTACATATATGGCGGAAGATTTGTTGCCTATCTCTCAATCAATTACGGAACAGAAAAAGTATTGGACTGGTTCAGGACAAAAGAAGGTGATGCATATCGCGGCTTCGAAGGAAAATTCCAAAAAGTATTTAATACAGATTTCTATAATGCATGGAATGATTTTATTTCTTATGAAACAAAATTTCAAGAGGAAAATATTGAAATATTAGAGAAGACAGAACAAACACAGTTTAGGAAGATAAGTTCTGAAAATTTTGGATGGGTTTCTCGGCCTTACTTTGACAGTCCGACAAACTCGGTCATATTTGTTTACCACAGACCACACGAACTAACTTCACTTCAATCTCTGGATTTAAAATCTGGTATTTCAAAAAAACTTATATCTATAGCAACTCCAAGCATGTTACAGGTTTCTTCAATCGCATTGGATGAAGTTAATGGATTACTATTTTATACAACAAATAACAATCAATTATTCAGAGATATTTGGGTATATCATTTAGAATCCGGTGATGAAAAGTTGCTGTTTGAAAATGCAAGAGTTGGTGATTTAGCTGTTTCGCCGGTGACTCATGATTTGTGGGGGATTCAGCATGATGCTGGCTTTGCCACATTGGTATTTTCACCCTATCCTTATAAGGAAATTAATCGCCTGATAAGTTTTGATATGGGAGAAGAAGTATTTAATCTTTCAATAAATGACGCTGGAAAAAAACTCGCTGCAACTTTAAAGAAATCAAATGGTCAGCAATCTATAATAATATTTGATGTTGAAAATGTTTTTACTGATTCATCAATGAAATATCAAATTATCTCCAGCAGCGGGTCTCCTGAAAATCCTTCGTGGAGCAGAGATGGGAAAATAATTTATTGGAATGCTTACACGAATGGAGTATCCAATATTTACCGTTATAATTTTGATGATAAATCTACTAAAGCAATTTCGCATTGTATTACCGGATTATTCAGACCAATTGAAATTTCGCCAGACTCAGTTTTCGCATTTGAATTTGTTTCAGAAGGCTTTAGGCCTGTTATATTTGAAAACAAATCGGCCAGCTTTTTACCGGCTATTAATTATTATGGACAAAGAGTAGTCGAGAAAAATCCACAATTACAGAACTGGAATATAAGCGGTGACTCAACCCTAATTAATCCCATTGACTTTTCAGTGGAATCGGGTTTTAATGGATTAGAAAATCTTCATATACATTCAATAATGCCCGTAGTGAGCGGATTCCAGAATCAGGTAGTCTTTGGATTATTTACAAGAATTTCCGATCCACTTTTAATACATGATTTTTACATGGAAGCGGGAATTTCTCCACTCAACGAAACGCCAAATAATCCTCTCTGGCATCTTAGATTCAAGTATGATTACAAGCAGCTCTTTTATATTGATGTTCTTCATAATGGAGGAGACTTTTTTGATTTGTTCAATGATAGAAAAAGAGGCACAATTGGTACACAATTTAAACTTGGTCAAACATTTTTTTGGAAATATGATAACCCACTAAAGATTAAACAAGAAACTAATTTAACATTTTATAGAGATATTGAATTCATCAATGACAATCTTATTCCGGTTTCTCAGCCAGACTTTGCGGTTCTGGCGACAAATCTGAATGTCAAGAATCTTAGGAAAAGTATAGGCAGCTCAGATTATGAATTTGGAAATGAACTAAACTGGACAATTGGTGTATACGGTACAGAATTTGACCAACCAGAAGTTGCATTTAATTCATACATTGAATTAAGTGATTTTTCTACTTGGTTGTGGAATCATAATATTTTGCACGTAAAATTTGCAGGTGGATATAACTACCAGAACGAAAATCTTGTTCAAAGTTTATTCTATTTAGGTGGATTTGGAAATAGAGCAGTCGATAATGATGAAATTAAACAGTTTAGAAGGATTTTCAGATTTCCGGGTATTCCTATTTACAGCCTTGTCACAAATAAGTTTGGAAAGATGATGTTGGAAAATGCGTTTCCACCGATCAGGACTTCAGGATGGTTGTTACTGGATCAGTTTGTGAATCACCTTGATTTTGCTATATATTCACAGGGATTAATTACACAATCGGAAATAGGAAATTATTTGATTGATGTCGGGGCTCAAATGGATGTTAAATTTAAACATTGGTATAATCTTGAGTCAACATTTTCTGCTGGTATTGCGAAAGCCTGGTCGTGGTCTGGTTATAATGATTGGGAATGGTTTCTATCAATTAAATTATTAAAGGATTAATTTTTATATAATGAAATTTTCTGAATTCAAAAAAAATATAGATGATGGAATTAAAAATGTAATTGCTGAAGATGAGTCATCTGAAAGGTTGAAAAACCTTGAGGCAATTCTGAATGTTGTAAATACGATTAATAGATCTCTGATTTTAGATGACGTACTTGAGCTTGTGCTTAAAAATTCAATCAGACTTACTAATTCTGAAAGAGGATTCATAGTTCTTCAGAATACAGTGGGTGATTTGGAATTTAAATTGGGGCTGGATGATGAAAATGAAAATCTTCCTAAACAATCCTTCGAAGTGAGCACAACGGTAGTTGAAGATGTTTTTCATAATGGACAGTCCATTTTTATCGAAGGGGCACAAAGTGATGCAACTTACGATCCTACAAGAAGTATTTTAAAACTAGATCTACAAACGATACTCTGTTCCCCATTAATTACGAATGGAAAAAAAATAGGTGTAATTTATGTTGATAGTAAGCATCTTCATAAAATAAAAGTAAGAGAGATAACCGGTACTTTTGAAATTCTTGCCGGACAGGCCGCAACTGCAATCAGAAATGCGCAGTTATACGATGGACAGTTGAACGCATACAATGCACTTCAGGAAGCAAATGCGCAACTTATCCAGGCAGAAAGGAAAGTATTAAAATCAGGAATTGATTCTGAGATTGGTCAGTCATTGCAGGGACTTGTTCATCTGGCACTTTTAGAAACTGAAAGTCTTTTAAGGGTCATTGAAAAAACACAGGAAGACTTTGCAGTAAAAAATCAGCTTGATGATCTTCTTTTTGACAGACTTAAGCTAAAAACCAAAGTAGCTGCTGACAGTATTCGTAATATTCAAAAATATGCTCAGGTTTTGCTCGAGACTTCTATTACCGATTTGAAAAAGGATAATTATGATCTTAACAGAACAATTCAGTCAGTGATAAAATATTTATCGCCACTTAAAAAATTTGGTTCAATTACATTTATGACTGAACTTAATCCGCTGCCACTTTGTAATTTTGATCCTGAACAAATACAGCATCTGCTTGTTCACCTTATAACCAATTCTGCAGATGCAAAAAAGGATGCAACGATAACGATAAGATCATTTGAAAGAGAAAATAGAAATTTTGTGGAAATTCAGGATGATGGTCCAGGTTTCCCTGAAAAATTTAGAAAACAACCTTCCGCAGTATTTAATTTAAGTAATGGTGGTTATGGCCTATTTCTCTGTAAAAGCATCATTGAGAAGCATAAGGGAGAGGTAAAGATTTTACACGTTGATAAAGGTGTGTTAGTTCAATTTTCATTACCAGTTAACAAATAATGGAACAGTCTGTTTACAAATATTTTGAACTCTGCTACGACTTGCTGCCATTCCCGGTTGAAATATTTAACAGGAAAGGTTATGTGTCTTATGTTAACAAGTCTTTTACGAAGAAGTGGGGTTATACTTTAAACGAATTAAACGGATATTCATATACATCAGACACCGAACTCATTAAGAGAAACATAACGCAAAAAATTGATGATGTATTTAAAAGTAAAAAAATAAAAGTACTTAAAAACTACATTGATTCAAGATTGCTTGGTGGAGAACGTGCTGCTCCATTTCTTAAAACCACTATTTTTCCGTTTGATATAGAAAACGAAGAATATGTTGTTCTCTTTCATGAAGATCAGACAGATATTGTGCTAGCAGAAGAAGAAGTTAGAAAAGCCAGAGATGGTAGCAAAGAGGCGGAAAGACTTAAAGGTACCTTTCTTAACGTACTTTCGCATGAACTAAGAACACCACTGAATATTATTCTTGGTTACTCAACGATCATTAAAGAAAATTTAAAAGATAAAATTAGCAGCGAAGATAAAATCTATCTTGATAATCTATATTCTGGCAGTGAGAGGCTGTTTAAAAGCATAACTCAGATGCTTGAGTTTGCTCAGATTGAAGCAGGCAAATACCAGCTAAATGTTGATAGTTTTGACTTGGTGAACATCTTTAAAAATTGTATAGAGCCATTTAAAAAGAGAGCGACTGAAAAAAGACTGGATTTTACAGCCAGGTTTGAAGATGAAAATATTTTTGTAGAAGTTGACTTGCAGTGTGTTGAAGGAGTAATAAATAATTTGCTTGATAATTCAATTAAGTTTACAAGGCAAGGTTACATTGATATTGAAGTTTCAACCTTTAAGGAAAGAGAACTCGCAGTATGCAAGATTAAAGACACCGGTATTGGCATTTCATCAGAATATTTAGACCATCTTTATGGTCCGTTTAGCCAGGAAGATTTGGATATCGGAAGAACATTTGAAGGAAATGGTTTAGGGCTCGCAATCTCTAAAAGATATATAGAAAAAATGGGCGGTTCATTAATCGTTGATAGCATAAAGGGGGTTGGATCAACTTTTACATTTACACTTCCGCTTGCCAAAATGGAAAGACTCGAAAAGCTTAGACGCACCACAGCAAAAACCAATGGCCAATCTAAAATACTAATGCTTGATGATAGTGGTGATTCTTACGAACTTATAAGAGCATTCCTTAAAGATAACTTTGATATCAATGTATATTCCTCGAAAGAATTCAACTCTGGAATTTTATCGAACGAAAAATATAGTGCACTAATTTTTGATGTTACAATTAATTATTGGGATAAAGGTTTGGAGATAATCCGGGAAATAAAAAAGACCAATGACAAAAAAATTCCAATATTAGTGCTCTCAAGTGAATTCCTTCAGGAAAAAATCCAGCAGTTTCGTAAGGCCGGTGCAGATGAATTTTTAGTAAAACCATTTGCTAAAGGCGAGCTTGTTTCCCTAATTAATAAAATCACAGCCCACTAGTTCTAACATATCTCTCAACTTAATTTTTTTAATTCTCCGACAGTATAATTTTATTAAGTATTTTTCTGAGGCGAAATTATTTAATAATATTTTATGCAATAATCTCTTAAAATGAATATCAAACTTGCCGAACTAAGAAAAAGAATAAAAGCACTCGCAAGTCCCGCAGTTTCAAAAACGATGCAGTGGTTTTTTAAAACAGGTAAAGGTGACTATGGTGAAGGAGATGTTTTTGCTGGTCTCAGAGTTCCAACACAAAGAAAACTAGCGCGTGAATTTAATGACTTAACATTGAAAGATTTAAAGACATTATTGAATTCTCCTGTTCATGAAGAGAGATTAATCTCTCTGTTTATTTTAGTTGATAAATATGAAAAGGGAAACGAGCAGGAAAAAGAATCCGTCTTTACGTTTTATCTAAAAAGCAGAAGTGGAATTAATAATTGGGACCTTGTTGATCTTTCTGCACCGAAAATAATGGGAAAACACTTGTTAAATAAGGATAGAAGTTTATTATTTAAATTTGCAGTGTCAAAAAATCTTTGGGAGCGTAGAATTGCAATGCTTTCCACTTTCGAGTTCATACGTAATAATGATTTTAATACAACTCTAAAGATTGCTCAACTACTTTTAGAAGAGAAGCATGACCTTATTCATAAAGCAGTTGGATGGATGTTAAGAGAAGTTGGCAAAAGAGATTTGGAGACAGAAGAAGGATTTTTAAAACTTCATTACAAAATGATGCCGCGAACTATGCTTCGATATGCAATAGAAAAGTTTCCTGAATCAAAGAGGAAAAAATATCTTCAAGGAAAAATATAGAGGTTAAAATGGAGAAAAGGGTAAATATAACCAGCGGTACACCGTGGGAAGGTAAAATAGGATATTCAAGAGCAGTGCGGATTGGTAAACTTATTGAAGTCTCCGGTACTGCAGCTATTGACCGTGAAAAAATCATCGCTCCGGGTGATCCATACAAGCAAACAAAATTCATCATTCAAAAAATTGAAAAAGCATTAAACGATGTCGGTGGTTCATTGACCGATGTAATCCGTACGAGGATTTATGTAACGAATATAAAAGATTGGAATGCAGTAGGGAGAGCCCATGGTGAATTCTTCAAAGAAATTAAACCAGTAACAACAATGGTTGAAGTAAAATCACTGATTGATCCTAATTTTGTTGTTGAACTGGAAGCCACGGCTTATTTAAAGGAAGAGTAATTTACTCCAGAATTACTCCGAAAAGTGTTGCATACATTATTCGGTAAATCTCTGTGTTGTCTATTTTGCCTTTCATTAATTCAGAGTTTAATCCTTCTGCTCTTGCTACAACTGAGCCATAAACATCATCGTTGGTTGACCATGCAACTGCAAACTGGAATTGATTCCCGTTTTTATCTTTAGCTGTCAGAAAAGGTAAAGTTCCCGTTCCATTAATACCATCAAGCGGGGACCCGTTATTGGCTCTTTCGGGTAAAGGCTGATCGGGCATCATATATTTTTCAAGAAATCCATAAATCTCCATTCCTCCGGCTTCGCTGTCTGCTGCTGTAATAATTAATGTATTTGGATTTTTTGAGTGGAAATCTAATGCCACACCAATCGCATCATCTGCACGTTTTAGTGCTTCGAAATATCCATTTGCATTGTTAGCATTTCCAAAATTATCTGTTCCTTCCTCTTCAACAATAAGAAAGAAATTTCCTTTTTTTGCTGATAAAAATTTGATAGCAGCATCAGTCATTTCGGCTAAAGTTGGTGCCTTCGGTTGATAATTCTTTAGTCCATTTTGTTTTAATTCTTCTTCGGATTCATCATTGAATGTATGACTGCGAGCAAAAATTCCGAGAACTTTTTCTGTGCCACTTGAAATTGAGGAAAGTTCTTCTCTAGTATAAATAACTTTGTAACCGAGTTGTTTAGCAAGTTCAATTACATTGAGTCCATCTTTTCTTTTTCCTTGTCCGAATTTTCCTTCAACACCCATCGGCAAGAGATTTTCTTCCCCCCCTGAAAAAATTAAATCAGCACCAGACTCAATTATTTTTTTTGATATTGCATCTTCATTTGCTCGTGATGTATCGCTGGCAACAAATACGCCCGTTCCCGGCTCAACAATTTTTCCACTATTAATAATTCCAATATTAATTCCTTTGCCTTTTGCTTCCATCATTATGCTCAAATTACTTCCGGATCTTGATGTCAGCGGAGTACTTCCATCCATTCCATAAGAAAGTAACTCAACTTTTACACCGTAAGCATGAATTGTTGCGCCTCCTTCTGATGAGGATGTTAATGTGTTTTTAGTATGGCCTTGGTATAAACCAATGTTTGAAAGACGATCCCAGTTTAATTCACCATCTGGTCCATAATTTAAAACCCTGATTGCATTCCATCCTGCCAATGCAGTTCCATCAGGATGAATGAAAATTACATTTCCAGTTTCTGTATCTGGTTGTGATTGGTTGGAGAAAGCAATTGTCAGCAAAATGCTAACTGCGCCAAGTAAAAAAATGAATGACCTGATTAAATTCTTTTTCATATCAATACCTCATATTTTAAAATTCATACATGCAAATTAGCCAATTTGACGAAGATACTTTTATTATCATTTTGTTAAGAAGGCTGTCAATCTTAAATTTACGCCCGAATTTTCATTAATAGACATTTGAAAAGGTAATGGATAAAAAATCAGATACAACTTTGAACGGCAAACCATCCATTTTTTTTACCGATAAAGAAACTCCTTCGTCTTATTCTCTTTCCAATCAATTCGCTGAGAATTTAGAATTTCGGTTAATTAAAGATAGAATAACTGCTACAGGATCAGATGCTTATTTTGCATTATCGCTTGCTATTCGAGACCGGCTCGTTCGTAAATGGCTTAGAACTCAGCATCAATATTTTCAGAAGGATACAAAGCGGGTTTACTATCTTTCACTGGAATATTTAATGGGAAGAATTCTTGGCAATTCGCTTATCAATATGGATTACTACGATGAATGTTACAAAATTTTAAAAGAAGATGGTTACAGTCTTGAGGAAATAAGAGAAATTGAACATGATATGGGATTGGGTAACGGAGGATTGGGACGGCTGGCTGCTTGTTATCTTGATTCGATGGCAACACTTGAATTGCCTGCATTCGGTTACGGAATTCGGTATGAGTATGGAATATTCAATCAGGCAATTGAAAATGGTTACCAGGTTGAGTATCCCGATAGCTGGCTTCAGAATGGAAATCCCTGGGACATCCTTCGAAGAGATCTTGAATACAGGGTGAAGTTTTATGGTAAAGCAATAAAAGTTCAGAATCCTGACGGAACTTACAAATTCGAT
>CAZLJI010000059.1:0-10127 GCA_964559565.1 uncultured Ignavibacteriaceae bacterium
GTTTCTTTGCTGCTTTCTTCTTTGTTGCCATTAGTCCCTCCTTGCTGTAGGTTAGTACTGAACTATTTAACCTCACTCGAGGTTAAACATCGCATTGCAACCGAACACTACTCTCAGTTCGATTGACAATTGGAAAACTTTAGTTCTTTTTTCAATGAGCTTCCTTCAATTTGTAATAAATGTAGCATTATAAAATTTTTAGTCAAGGAAAAATTTCGCTTGCACACAAAAAAAATGCATGCGCGCGGTTCCGCGGCAGGCATTATCTGAAAACCGATCTTTCGCGAGCCCTTGTCTGGAGCGACTTCACGAAGCATGATCAGATTATTACGTGTTTTTCGGCGGGAGAAAAAATATTTTTTTCACATGTGGCGTTTCAGGCGTGGTTTTTAGGTCTTTCTGCGGTGGCGATTTCTTTTGCGTTGTGGGGTTTTATGAAATTTGAAGCTGATGGTGAGGTTAGGTTTCCTGAAATAAAAGTTGACATTTGGAAGCAGGTTTCGGCAGAGGATAGGGAGCAATTTGAAATAAGAAAGTATGTTAAGAAAAATGGCTAGACGAATTAAAATATTACCAGAATATATCGCAAGCAAAATTGCGGCCGGAGAAGTTGTGCAAAGACCTGAGTCGGTTGTGAAAGAATTGATGGAGAACGCTATTGATGCTGGTGGGAAGACGATTGAAGTTGTCATTAAGCGAGCCGGAAAGAATTTGATTCAGGTATGTGATGATGGAGTTGGTATGAGTGAAGAAGACCTTATTCTTTGTGTTCAAAAGTACGCAACAAGTAAGATTGAAGCATTTGAAGATCTCGAAGCGATAAAAACTCTCGGCTTCCGGGGTGAAGCATTAAGCTCCATTTCCGCTGTCAGTCAGATTGAGATAAGAACAGAAACCCGCGACGAGGAAATTGGAACACTTCTTAAAAATGATGAGGCCGGAAATATTAAAATTGATAAAGGTTCATTTCCAAAAGGAACTTGTGTTACAGTGAAAAATCTTTTCTTCAATGTTCCTGCAAGGAGAAAATTTCTTAAAACAGACACAACTGAGTTCAAACACATTGTGGATACTTTCAATCGAATTGCATTAAGCCACAACTCTATCTCATTTAAGTTGTTAAATGGTGTTGATACTTTATTCGATTATCCTGTTGAGTCTTTGAAAGATAGGGTTGGTCGTGTATTTGGAGAAAATATGCCTGATGCTTTGATTCCTTTTGAAGAAAGAACTGAGCTCATCAGCGTATTTGGATATGTTGGAAAACCAAGTCTTCTAAAAAAAAACAAAGGCGAGCAATTTCTTTTTCTTAACTCAAGATATATCACAAATAAAAACATTAATCACGCGGTCTTTACTGCATATGAAAATATTCTGGAGAAGGGAGATTATCCATTCTTCATTTTATTTATTGAGATTGATCCTGAAAGGATTGACGTAAATATTCATCCATCAAAACTCGAGGCAAAGTTTGATGATGAAAAAGACATTTATAATTTTATACTTTCTGTTGTAAGGAAGAGTCTTGGCTCTCACGATCTTGTTCCTTCGATGGTTTTTAGTGAGAGTGATTTATCTGAGGAAAAGTTAGCAGTCAATAAATTTCATCCAGCCAATCGGGGAGATTTTTCGGACAGACCTGTAAGAGAGAGATATCAACCTGAAGTAAAAAAATATTCAGAAGAAGAAATTGATTTGCTTTTTGGCAGTATCACAGATGATGTAATAATAAAAGGTGAAGGGAAGACAGAATCAAAATTATTCGGTGGAAGCGATAAGAAGGAAATATCGCATGAAAAAGCTGAGCAAAGCACTATTGAAAAATCCGAAGAATCACCATTCATAATTCAACTTCACAATAAATATATTCTTTCACAGATTAAATCTGGATTGATGATTATTGATCAGCACGTTGCACATGAAAGAATTCTTTATGAAAAAGCTTTAAACAGACTTGAAACAGATATTCCATTTTCTCAACAGCTTCTCTTTCCCAAAAAGGCAAAAATTGATCCCGCCAGATTAATGCTGCTAAAAGAACTGGAACCTTATCTCAGTCGTCTTGGTTTTCAGTTGAAATTTTTAGCTAAGGAAACGGTAAGGATTGAAGGTGTCCCTGACGATGTAAGAAAGGGAACAGAGGAAAAAGTTCTTTTTGAATTGCTGGAAGAATATTCAACTAACGAAAGAGAAAAGCATCTGGAGCAAAAAGATAACCTGGCAAAATCTTATTCATGCAAAACAGCCATTAAAGCTGGTGACAGGCTCGATGAAAGAGCGATGCGATTATTGATTGATCAATTGTTTGCTACGTCGATGCCTTATGTTTGTCCGCACGGAAGACCGATTGTTATCAAGATATCATTAAATGAGTTTGACAGAAGGTTCGGTAGAACTTAAATTTAAATAACGATATAATTTCCATATCAAACAAAAGAAAGAAAATTTATGCTTGATAAAAAATATCTGGAAAAGAGAACAGAGTTCGACGAAAAAGTAAAATCAATGAAAACCACTGGAATGAAATTCACAACTGTGAGTGGTGAAAAAATTGAACCGCTCTATGCTCCTGATGATATTGAAAACATAAATTTTCTGAATGATATTGGATTCCCCGGTGAGTATCCATATACAAGAGGTATACATCCTAATGGTTACAGGGGGAAAATCTGGACGATGAGACAATTCGCCGGGTTCGGAACTCCGGAAGACACAAATGAAAGATATCATTATTTGTTAAAGCGAGGTCAGACAGGTCTCTCGGTTGCTTATGATCTTCCAACACTTATGGGCTGGGATGCCGATGCGCCCTTGAGCGAAGGTGAAGTTGGTATGTGTGGTGTTGCAGTTTCGTCAATCGAAGATATGGGAATATTGTTTGATAAAATTCCTTTGGACAAAGTATCTACTTCAATGACAATTAACTCACCCGCAGCTATGATCTTCGCGATGTATCTTGCTGTTGCTCGTGATAGGAATATTGATTTCAAAGATCTACGTGGCACCTTGCAGAATGATATTCTAAAAGAATACATTGCCCAGAAAGAATATATTTATCCTCCCAGACCATCAATGCGGATCATAACTGATATGATAGAATACTGCACGAACGAAGTTCCTCAATGGAATCCGGTATCAGTTAGCGGTTATCATATAAGAGAAGCTGGATCTACTGCAGTTCAGGAATTAGCTTACACTCTCGCAGATGGTTTTGCCTACATTGAGGCCTGCATTAATAGAGGATTAGATGTTGATACATTTGCCCCAAGAATATCTTACTTCTTTAATTCACATCTTGATTTCTTTGAAGAGATTGCTAAGTATCGTGCTGCTCGTAGAATTTTTGCACGCAGGATGAAAGAAAAATACGGAGCAAAAAATCCACGTTCATGGTGGATGAGATTTCATACGCAGACAGCAGGTTGCACACTTACCGCACAACAGCCTGAGAATAATATTGTAAGAACAGCTTTCCAGGCTTTAGCTGGCGTGCTTGGTGGAACTCAATCATTACACACAAATTCAATGGATGAAACTCTCGCTCTTCCAAGTGAAAAAGCAGTTAAGATTGCATTGCGTACACAACAGATAATTGCTTATGAAACAGGAGTGATAAACACAGTCGATCCGCTCGGTGGGAGTTACTATGTCGAAGCTTTAACTGATAAAATGGAAAGAGAAGCAAATAAAATTTTTGACCAGATTGATGCGATTGGTGGGGTAATTCCTGCAATTGAAGCAGGTTATTTTCAAAAAGAAATTGCGGATGCTGCTTACCGTTATCAAAGAGAAGTTGAGAATAAGGAAAAATTCATAGTTGGTGTTAATGAGTTCATTGAGCAGGATGAAAAGATAGAAATTCCGATACTTACTATTTCACCGGAAGTCGAAATTGCACAGCGAAAAAGACTTTCTGCATTGAAGCAAAGCCGAAGTCAGCACGATGTGGATGAAAGCCTTACAGAAATTCTTGCAGCAAGTGAAAACGGAAATAATCTAATGCCAGTATTCGTTAAAGCCGCCCATAATAAAGTTACACTTGGTGAAATGGTTGGCGAACTTAAAAAAGTATTCGGCACTTACGAGGAAGTAGCTGTGTTCTGATGATCTTGTTCAAGTTTCTTCGGTTGATAAGAGTTCATCAATGGATTAAAAACGTTTTTGTTTTTATTCCACTTTTGTTTTCACTCCATTTATTTCATAAAGATTATTTTATTACAACTCTTCTGGCTTTCCTGGTTTTCTGTCTTGCATCAAGTGCGATTTATGTCATCAATGATCTGGTTGATATTGAATCGGACAAAGCACACCCTGTAAAGAAGCATCGCCCATTGCCTTCAGGAGCCATTTCACAAACCGCTGCAATAATAACAGCTTCTTTGCTGCTTGTTCTTGTTTTCTGGTTGATGATGTATTTCAATTTAGAATTTATTTTATTAGTAGTGGCTTTTGTTGTGCTTAATGTCCTTTATTCTTTTTGGTTGAAGAATGTTGTTTTACTTGATATCTTTTCCATTGCGGCGGGTTTTTCGATTAGAGTACTTGCCGGAGCTTTTGTGATTCAGGTGCCCATTTCAAGTTGGCTGCTACTTACAACTATGTTTATTTCTCTATTTCTTGGTGTGATGAAAAGAAGATCCGAACTTGTACTAGTTAGCGAAAAGCAAACTCAAAATTTAGAGTCAACTGAACAAACGGCTACTAATAGTAGAAAAGTTTTAGCTCAATATTCTTTGAACTTTGCTGATCAAATGGCGACTATCGCTGCAACCGGAGTGATAGTGTGTTATGCTCTTTACACCGTGGCTCCAAGGACAGTCTCGATTTTTAATACTGAAAGACTCATATATACAACCCCGTTTGTTGTCTTTGGAATTTTTAGGTTTATGTATCTCGAGTATATTAGCGGCAAGGGTGAAAATACTACTCACACACTTTCAACTGATTTTCCGATGATTGCAAATGTGCTATTGTATGCTGCTGCAACGATCATGATTATTTATAAATTATTATAGCGTTAATTAGAAATATTAAGATAGCTTCTTCTTATTAGCTGATATTATGAGCGAACAAATTTTATATCTCGTAATTTTAGTCCTATTGAGTGCTTTTTTCTCCGGAACAGAGCTTGCCTTCGTTGTTGCAAACAAACTTAAAATTGAAGTTAGAGCCAGAAAAAAAAATCTTGCTGCTTTAAGTGCTAAATATTTTATCAACCATCCACAAAACTTTTTTTCTACAATCCTCATTGGAAATAATGTCGTCAATATTGCATATGCTTCGCTGGGCGCTGTATTTCTAAATCTCCTTTTTGGGTGGAGTGAAATTAAAATCCTTATAGTGCTCTCAATAATAATTCTCTTCTTCGGAGAAATTCTTCCAAAGTATTTAGCAAGAGAACTTGCAGATCGTTTGGTGTTACTAACATCAATTCCGCTTCGGGCTGCATCTTATCTGTTTTATCCATTTGTCAAAATTGCTTCGGCGATTTCTAGCAAAGTTGTCCAGACCTCAACTCTGAAAACAGATAATATTTATCATTTGTTTGATAAAGACGATATTATAGGTTTGGTTAAGGAGAGCGAAGTAGCAGGTATTGTTGATAAAAAAGATAGTGAATTAATCAATAAAGTGATAGAGCTGGGAGATCAGAGAGTTTATGAGGCTATGACGCCACGAACCGATATTGTGGGTGTTGAAATAACAAAAGAAATTGATGAAGTCCTTACAGTTTTTATCGATTCAGAATTTTCAAAGATGCCTGTTTATGAGGATAATCTGGATAATATTAAAGGCGTGATTTTGGCAAAAGATCTATTTAAATCTCCCAAAAGTATTAAAGATGTTTTACGTGAAGTAAGTTTTATACCAGAAACCAAAAAGAGTTTTGAAGTATTGAATGATTTCCTTGAGAAAAGAAATTCTATCGCAATAGTTGTAGATGAACACGGTGGCACAGCCGGTATAGTAACACTAGAAGATATTCTGGAAGAACTATTTGGTGAGATAGAAGACGAATTTGATAAGCAGGAAGATATTTGCAGAAGAATCGCAAAGGATACATATATCATCAGTGGTAAAGTTGAAGTTGATCATATTAATGAAAAATATTCCGCCTCAGGCGGATTGAATCTTGATGAAGGTGATTACGAAACATTGTCCGGATTTATAACAACACGACTCGGTAGAATTCCAAATCAGGGAGAAATAGTTACAATTGATAATTTTAAAATTCAGATAATCCGATCTACTGCTAAAAAGATTGAACTTGCAAAAATATCCCTTCTTATTCCTCCCAATTGATCGATGAACAACACATAATCCTCTACGATGGAGTGTGCAATTTCTGTAACTTCTGGGTGAACTTCGTTATCAAGAGAGATGAAAAAGATATGTTCAGGTTCGCTGCACTCCAAACGGAGAAAGCAAAAGAGCTTTCGAGTAGGTTTAATTTTGATTTTTCAGCAATGGATACTTTTATTCTAATTGATGGAGATGATATTTATACGAAGTCAACTGCAGCACTGAAAATTTGTAAGCAGTTAAAGGGTCCAATTAAAATCTTGTACCCGCTTATTATTCTTCCGAAATTTTTGCGGGATTTTGTCTATGACCTGATAGCAAAATTTCGTTACAATCTTTTTGGGAAAAGAGATGTCTGTTATATTTCACCAAACCACATCAAAAAATTTCTTGATTAAAAAATTGCCTGTATTTGCTAAAAAAGTATCAATTTATTATTCAGTTCGATCGTGACTTGTGCTAAACAAAAAGTGAAAATTCAGTAAATTTACAACCACTAAGAAAGTAGTTATTTCGAAATTAAGGGCATAATCTCCCGACAAATATTATAAAACAAAAAAGAAGATTTATATATGGCAATTCAAGCAAATGATATTAGAAAAGGGATGGTAATTTTATTTGAAGGTGCACCATGTAAAGTGATGGAATTTCACCATCATACACCGGGCAATCTAAGAGCAATGGTACAAACACGACTTAGAAATCTTATAAGTGGTAATTCATTTGAGCATCGATTCCGTTCGAATGAATCGCTGGAGGTAGTAATCCTGGAAGAGCACGAAATGGAATATCTCTATTCGGATGCCTCACTCCATCATTTTATGAATACTGAAAGTTATGAGCAGGTTTCATTAACAAGGGATGACGTTGGTGATATTGAAAAATGGTTTGTTGCGGGTTTAAAAATATACGTCGAGTTTTATAATGGTACTCCAATCGGTGTTGAACTTCCGTCTTCTTTAATATTGGAAGTAGTTGAAACAGATCCTCAATTGAAAGGTGCAACTATCTCAAACTTAAATAAACCAGCAAAGTTAGAAAATGGTGTAATAATTCAGGTGCCGCCTTTTATAACAACAGGCGAAAGAATTCGTGTTAACCCGAACGAATCGAGATATATCGAACGTGCTAAGTGAAACATAATTTATAAACTACCAACCAAAACAGATTGCTTAATTTTTCAGTTGTTGCAAAAGATCTAAATTCAAAAGCCAGAACTGGTTTTTTTGAAACGGATCACGGTGTCGTGGAAACACCTGCATTTATGCCAGTTGGTACGCAGGGAACTGTAAAAGCTGTTAACCAGGATTTTCTTGAACACAATATTAAAGCACAAATTGTTCTTTCAAATACTTATCATTTGTATTTACGTCCGGGGACAGAGATACTAGAAAAAGCAGGCGGCTTGCACAAATTTATGAATTGGCAGAAACCAATTCTCACGGACAGCGGCGGCTACCAGGTTTACAGTCTTTCGAGTCTTCGAAAATTAAAAGAAAATGGTGTTGAGTTCAGATCACACCTTGATGGCTCTTCTCACTTTTTTTCACCTGAAAAAGTTATTCAGATTCAGCGAAGTATTGGCTCGGATATTATGATGGTGCTGGATGAATGTACTCCTTATCCCTGCGAGTATGAGTATGCAGAAAAATCAACAGGACTTACGAGCAAATGGGCAGTTTTAAACAAAGCAGCATTTGAAAATTCAAAACCCTTGTATGGTCACAATCAATTTCTTTTTGGAATAATTCAGGGAAGCACTTACAAAGATTTGAGAGAAATTTCAGCAAATGATTTAAGGAAACTTGATTTTGATGGATACGCAATTGGTGGATTGGCAGTTGGCGAACCAGCAGATGTTATGTATGACATAACAAATTTTACGACTGATCTGATGCCGGAAGAAAAGCCGAGATATCTAATGGGAGTCGGACGTCCCGAAAATATTCTGGAATCTATCGAACGAGGTATTGATATGTTCGATTGTGTTATGCCGACAAGAAATGCCAGACATTCAGTTCTTTTCACAAGCGAAGGAGTTCTAACATTAACTAATGCAAAATTCAAAGACGATTTTGAAGTAGTTGATAAGAATTGTGATTGCTACACCTGCAAAAATTATTCAAGAGCATACTTAAGGCATCTGTTTAATGCCGGAGAATTATTAGCTTTGGAACTGGCAAGTATTCACAATCTGCATTTTTATATTTCTCTTATGAAGGAAGCAAGAATTAGAATACTTGACGGAACTTTTACTGAATGGAAAAACAAAAAAGTAGAAACAATATCAATCAAAAATAATCCGCCTCAGGCGGAGGAGGAATAATTGGAACTATTATTTGCAATGGCTCCGCAAGGCGGAGAAGGCGGTAGCGGACTAGTCAGCACTCTGATTATGTTCGGTGCCATATTTTTAATTTTTTATTTTATGATTATCAGACCACAGCAGAAGAGAGCAAAGGAAAAGGAAAAGATGCTATCTAATCTTGAAAAAGGTGACAAGGTTGTAACAAATGGTGGTATTCACGGTGTGATTGCCGGGCTTGAAGATAAAACAGCACTTCTGATGGTTAGCGAAAATACCAAGATAAAAGTTGAGCGTTCCGCGATTACAACTGTTCTTGCTAAGAAGAGTGAATAAATTTAAAATTCTAATTCTCAACGGGTTTAACTTGCCTGTCTGATTGACAGGCTCCGTTGAGAATGTTAAAACCAAACTCAATTCGACCGTTTCTCCATCGGGCCAATTGGACAACGGTTTACCTGCTACTTTAACTATTCTCATTTTTTCTTTATATATAATCAGATGAATTTTTAATAATATGAATTGTGTATCAAATTAACGTTTGGAGAACAAATTGAAAGCATTTTATCAATCCTTATTAATATTAATATTCCTGACTTCATTCATAATTCCACAAGAGAAAGTGTACATTGCTTACATTGACGGAGAAATTGATCTTGGTCTTGCACCATATATTAGCAGGGTCGTTTCGGATGCTGAAAAGGATAAGGCCGATGCAATAATTTTTAAGATCAATACTTTTGGCGGAAGAGTGGATGCAGCTACCCAAATTAAGGATGCAATTATTGGGACTGATCTTTTAACAATTGCTTTCATAAATAACCGTGCAATTTCCGCTGGGGCACTCATTGCTCTATCCTGCAAAAAAATAATAATGGTGCAGGGCAGCTCGATTGGTGCTGCGACAGTTGTTGACCAAACGGGTGAGAAAGTAGGGGAGAAGTATCAATCTTATATGCGTTCTGAGATGAGATCGACTGCTGAGAAGAATGGAAGAAGAGTTGATATCGCTGAAGGAATGGTTGATGAACGGGTTGTAATTCCCGGTTTGGTTGATTCAACTCAGCTTGTGACTTTAACATCAGAAGAAGCGCTGAAGTACGGAATTGCAGATACAGTACTGGAACACATAGATGAAGTGTTTGCACTTTTTAATCTGCAGGATGCAGAAAAAATTTATCAAAAATCCAATTGGGCAGAAGATGTTGTTCGTTTTTTGAACAATGGAATTATTTCTTCAATTTTAATTATGGTTGGAATATTCGGCTTGATGGCGGAAATAAAATCACCAGGCTGGGGTTTACCCGGAACTGCAGCTATTGTAGCTCTTGCACTCTTTTTCGGTTCTTCATACATCCTTCAGCTTGCTTCCATCATTGAAATATTAATGTTTGTCGTTGGACTTGGTTTACTTCTGGTTGAGATATTTGTCATTCCGGGATTTGGGGTTGCAGGCATTAGTGGAATAATCCTGATTATTGCATCAATCTTTTTATCAATGCTTGGTGCTGATCCGTTT
>CAZLJI010000060.1:0-2659 GCA_964559565.1 uncultured Ignavibacteriaceae bacterium
GCCATCCGCTTAAAGCTCAAAGCTTCAAACAAAAAAGTAGTTTTTACAAACGGTGTTTTTGACCTGATACATTCCGGACACGTAGATTATCTTTCTAAAGCAAAAAAACTTGGAGATGTTTTGATTGTCGGTTTAAATTCCGATGACTCTGTGACAAGAATTAAGGGAGAAAAAAGACCAATACTAAAACAAGAAGAAAGAGCATTTATTCTTTCCAATCTTAAACCGGTTGATTACGTAGTTTTTTTTGATGAAGACACTCCGGAAAAATTAATTTCTGAAATCATTCCGGATATTTTAGTAAAAGGTGCTGACTGGGCTGTCGAAAAAATTGTAGGGAAAGAGATTGTTGAGAAGAACGGCGGCAAAGTTATGAATATTGAATTTGTTAATAATCAGTCAACTTCCAGGATAATTGATCTGATCGTTAAGCGATACTCGAA
Source organism: uncultured Ignavibacteriaceae bacterium (assembly GCA_964559565.1). GTDB lineage: Bacteria > Bacteroidota > Ignavibacteria > Ignavibacteriales > Ignavibacteriaceae > IGN2. The sequence continues at coordinate 444 of CAZLJI010000060.1, forward strand.
GTAATTTGAAGCGAAATGCTTTTCCGAAAAAAAACAAAAGTTAAAAAACCACTCTTCCGGAGAATAATTAATTATTTTCTTGGAGCGGGTATCGGGTTGATCATCATTCTGCTGATAGCTTTTGGTTACACACAAACTTCATCCTTCCGCAACTGGTTAAAAGATTTTGTTTTAGAGCAGGTTAACTCTTCTACAAATGGAAAGCTGAATATTGGGCAACTAGACGGAACTCTCTTCACTACTCTAGTCTTATCGAATACTTCTTACATATATGAAAAGGATACTCTTTTAACAGCAGAGAAAATTGAGATAAAAATAAGTCCTTTAAGAATATTATTAAAAACAATATATGTACGTAAACTGGAAATAGAAAATGCAAACATCTCTCTTTTAAAAGATGAAAACGGAGTACTGAATCTATCTAAAATCACTGACCCACCTGAGGAAGAAGTGATGAAAGAGGTAGTAACCGAAACTGAGCCATTCAACTGGAAGATTAATGTATCAGAGCTGAATCTAAAGAAGATTAATTTTAAACATCAGTCTCTCGCAAATAAGAATAGCATTGCCTCTTATCCGCAGCCGGAAATTGATGATTTCAGATTAGAAAACCTTAACCTTTCTCTAACTGCAGATGTGAATGTTGCTGCAAGTGAATATCAGCTTAGCATATCGGAGTTTAGTGTTAAACCAAATCTAAATGGATTTAAACTTCTGAATCTCTCAGGAAACTTTGTATTGCTCAAGGATATGGCTGGAATAACGGAGCTTAAAATTATTACCGAGAGATCATTTATTTCGCTGAATGCCGGCGTTTCAGAATTCTATCTTTTCAGTGAAGAAGGCATTGAACTTGAAAAATCACCTTTCAAAATTGAGCTCAACGCAATGAATATTGATTTTGATGATCTGACAAACTTCATAGACGGTACAGATATTCTCAAAGGCAGTGTTGAAACTCACTTAAATGCAGAAGGTACCTTAAATGAACTCGAACTAAAAAATCTTGAAGTCAAGTTAAATGAAACTAATCTGAATGCCACTGGCTATCTTCAGAATATTCTTGATGGCGGTGAGATGATGATCAATGTAAAGTTTAAAGATTCTTTTATAAATCAGGATGATGTTACAAACTTATTACCCGAACTTGACATTCCGACTTACAAAGAGTACGGTGTTCTTCAGTTTGATTCTCTTTCCTTCGTAGGGAAACCGCTTGACTTTAGTGCAAATATGCTTCTGAAGACGGATAAAGGTAAGGTTAGTGGTTTGGTTAAAATGGATTTAACCGGCGAAGAAATTGTTTACGATTACCAGATAAGAACAATTAATCTTAATCTAATGCCGGTAGCAGGAATACGTACGGACCTCAATTTAAATGGAAGCTTAAAGGGTATCGGATTTTCGCCTGAGTTGCTTGAAACATCAATCAAGCTAAATGCCGATGCATCAACTATTGAAGGAATATTTTTCAGCGATTTTGACATTTCTGCAGAAGGATCAAATGGAATTATTAACGCTGATATTGTATTCACATCTCTTAAAACTGACGGCAGGATAAATACAGATTTTGATTTTACGGATTCAATTACAACAAAGTACGACTTCGATGTTCTGCTCACTGGTTTTAATATTAATGATTTTGCGAAAGAGAGCGGCATAAATTCAGAGCTGAATATTTCTCTCAAAGGCGGCGGAGAGAACTTCGATATGGATAGGTTAAACTTATTCGCAGTACTTGAGATTGATAGCTCGCAGCTGAATGATATTCAAATAGACAGCACGACTTTAATTGCTGATATAAGAAGCGGTGACGAAAACCGGGTTATTAATATAATTTCTGACCTTGCAGATCTAACAATAACCGGTGAATTTACTTTACTGGAATTGATAGATGTAATGGCTGAAGAGACTAGCTTAATTTCGTCATCCATCCAAAAGAAAATTGAGAAGATACAGCCTCCCGATTTTAAAAATGTAACGCAGAAAACAAAAACAGAAGGAATAGTAGAACACACTCCAACATTACCTGTAACTAGGAACTTAAATATTCAGTACCTCCTTGAACTCAAGTCCTTTGAGCTGCTATCACTTTTTATGGGAGAAGCTGATATTGAAGTTGATGGAGAAGTCACAGGTAAATTATTTGCTTCTGGTGATACAACCATTTTATCACTTAACACTGAAATTAACCAGATGAAATACTGGGATGGTCT
>CAZLJI010000060.1:2669-10106 GCA_964559565.1 uncultured Ignavibacteriaceae bacterium
ACTTTTTTATCTGTCCGATTTTCAATTTGATATGGTTATGAATAACAGAACGTTGATTGATTCCTTTGATGGATTTTTAGCGGATTTGAAAGTTAATGCAAAAAGAATTTTTATAGGCAGTGAAATACGTGATCTTAATTTTAATTTGAAATTTGATGGAAATGATGCGCAGGTGGAATTACATGCCGTTTATGATGAGAATATCAAATTGGATATGGATGGCTCATTATTTATTAAGGATGGATATGTTGACGTCCTTTTTGAAAAATTACTTTTTAAATATTATGAGTTTGACTTAAATAATTCAGGGGACATATTATTCAGCTACTCAAACGAAAGTTTTGATTTTAATTCATTTAGCTTAGCGCATAACGGTGGAAAGCTTGATCTTGCTGGACATTTATCTTTTACTGGCAGCGAGGATTTAACTCTAAAGCTGATAAAATTTAGATTGAAGGATTTAAGCTCTAACTTGCTTGGTATTCCTCCCGATAGATCGTTTGATGGTGAGCTGAATCTTGATTTTTCTATGACGGGCACTGCAGAAAATCCCGTTATGGATCTCAGCTATTCTTTAGATTCTATAAGTGTGCAAAGCTACAATCTTGGCAAAATTGAAAGTGTGATTCAATATTCAGAAAAATTACTCAACATTGATCTCAGTTTCCTGGAAACAACAAATACTCAACCCAGAAGAAGTCTTGGAATTGATGGAACGCTTCCTGTTGATCTTTCATTTTATGCCGAGGAAAGATTTACTTCCGAAGATATCATTGATATAAATTTTTTTGCGGATAGTTTTGATCTGCGATTTGCAGGTGGACTATTACCCGGTATAAGAAATCTCAAGGGAGTCTTGAACGGTGATGTGAATATTTATGGCGCTTATGGAGACATTAAGAATAAGGGTGAGTTAACGATTACAAATTCATCTTTTGTATTTGAAGCCGTCAACTTAACTTACCTGTTAGAAGCTCAAATTAACTTTGACAATAATAAAATTGTTCTATCTAGCATGCAATTAAGTAATGAGCGCAATACAAAGGGCGGCGGAACAATGGTTGCTTCTGGTGAGATCGTACATCAAAATTTTATTATGGATAATATTAACATGCGCGCCTCCGGCTCATTAAAGATATTTGATGAACGATCACGGGCAGTTGATCCATCTTTGTATGGTGATATTGCAGTTATGACAAGGAACGATATTATATTTACCTCATCAAGTGAGCGGAGTTATCTTAATGTTGACCTCATACTGAAGAATGGTGCAAGTATGACGTACTCGCCAACCCAATCAGCTTTTTCAAACGAAAGTGATAAGTTCACTTACATCTTTGCATCCGCTTTTGCAGAGGATGTATCGAAAAAAGAAATTGATAGTCTCATTCAGGTTGCAGAAATAAAGAAGGAGGAAATAATAAGTGAAACAAGTATTCCTTTTGATTATTAATTCAAGATAGAGGTAGAAAATGAAGCTAAAGTTGTGTTTGTGCTTTCAAGGGAATTCAAACAGAACCTTACTGCCTATCTTGGAGGAAAGATTGAATACTCCGTTTATAACGAAGTCCCTATTACCCGCGGAGAGCTAACATTACTTGATGGTTCCAAATTAGATTTTATTAAAACATTTCAAGCCAGCGGTAACATAAAATTTTTTGATGAAATAGATAACCCTTATGTTGATGTAAAAGCTACTTATGAAAGTTATTATACTCCGGATACTGTAAGAACTGGTTCTAATGAGTGGGACGTTCGAATAATTATAAATCTGGAGGGACCGGCTAAGAGCATTACATCTGATTTCCTTCAGGATGAAAGCAATATCGAGGTTTATAAAAGCAGAAGAAATGCGAACCAGTATGAGCTTGATGCAACCAAAACGGGATCCGATGCTATGTTCTTCATCATAGTTAATAAATTTCCAGAAGATGCATCATTGCAGGAATCAAACTTTGCAGTCTCTACTGCTGCTTCACTTGCTGGTTCAATTGTGGGAAATGTTCTGAATGAAAAGCTTGGTGATGTGGTGAGAAGTGTCAATGTTCAGCAAGTGGGCACTGAAACATCAATCAGCTTGATCGGCAAAGTGGCAGATTTCAGATATGAAATTGGTGGTACATCACAGGTATTTCAGGATCTCAGCCGTGCGAATGTAAAAATTGAACATCCATTATATTTCCCTAATCTAATAATTCGATTTTATAGAAGAGAGCCTCCATACCAGTCATCAACTTACAGCGAAATGATAAATGAGCTTGGATTAAAATATAGTTTTGTATTCTAATGAAAAATCAAATTAAAACTTTCTTCAAAGAAAATCCCGGTAGTTCATTTAAATCCAAAGAAGTCGCAAAACGGCTTAAGATAAAGGATGACCGAAGCTACCAGTTGCTTAAAACCAATTTACATCAGCTTGAGTCGGAACAGTTTCTTTCAAGGAGCGGCAAAAAGTATAAGCTATACTCAATGCCTGAATCAAATGTTCTGATCGGCTACTTCAATTTAAATGATGGCGGATATGGCTTCGTCTCTCCAAAAAACTCAAAGAGCGGGGATATTTTTATTGCTGCACGAAATATCAATAGCGCATTTCATGGTGATAAAGTTGAGGTTGTATTGTTTGCAAAACAGAAAGGTAAAAATCTTGAAGGACAAATAACGAAAGTGATTGAGAGAAAGAGAAAAGAAATAGTTGGACAACTTAAAAGATCAAGATCATTTTATTTTGTAACACCGGATGATCCAAAAATTCACAGGGATATTTATGTTGATGAGAAAAGTTTGAAGGAATCTAAAGCAGGTGATAAGGTTGCGGTTGGAAATATATCCTGGGAAGATCGGATGCAAAATCCAGAAGGTGAAATAGTTGAAGTTATCGGGAAAGAAGGAACTTTACACACAGAGGTAACATCGATTGCCCGCGAATTTGGTATTCCGTTTTTATTTACTGAAAAAACACACCTTGAAGCGGAAAAAATTAATCTCGAAATCGATGAAGAAGAAATAGGAAGGCGTTTAGATTTTAGAAGCAAAAATGTTTTCACTATTGATCCTGTTGATGCAAAAGATTTTGATGATGCACTATCGATTGAAAAACTCGAAAATGGAAATTTCAAAGTTGGCGTTCACATCGCAGATGTTAGTCATTATGTAAAAGCAGGCACTTCAATTGATAAAGAAGCATCGGGAAGAGGGAATAGTGTTTATCTGGTCGGCAAAGCTATTCCGATGCTGCCGGAAAAACTTTCAAATAACATCTGCTCTCTGGTGCCTAACGAGGACAGGCTTACTTTCTCCGTGATTTTTGAGATGACGGATAAGGGAAATTTATTAAATCATCAAATCGCTAAGACAATTATAAATAGCAAGCGAAGATTTACTTATGAGGAAGCACAGAAAATTATTGAGAAGGGTGAAGGTGATTTTGCTAGTGAAGTCAGCTTACTAAATGAACTGGCTAAACAATTAAGAAATACAAGAATGAAAACAGGCAGCTTTGAATTTTTTACACCAGAAGTAGAGTTTCAACTTGATGAAAACGGATTTCCATCAAATATTCTTAAGAAAGAAATGAAAGAAAGCAATATGCTGGTGGAAGAGTTTATGCTGCTCGCTAATAAAACAATTGCTGAAAGAATTTTCTCCCGGGGAAATGTTCCATTCGTTTACAGAGTACACGATTATCCCGATGAAGAAAAGATTACTGAGTTTACAAGATTTGTGAAATCACTTGGATATTCATTTAATCCAAAGGGCGGTAAAGCTGCTGTGCAGTTTAATCAGCTCATGCGGCAGGTTAAAGGAACTGAGGAAGAAGGTGTGATTAGTGAACTTGCTGTCAGGTCAATGGCAAAGGCGATTTATTCAACAAAAAATATCGGACACTATGGATTGGGTTTTAAAAACTATACTCATTTTACTTCGCCAATCAGAAGATATGCGGATTTATTGGTTCATAGAGTTTTAGATAAAACTTTGATTTCGAAATCCGGAAAAAATTATTCTCTTGACCAATTGACAAAAATTTGCGAACATATTTCAGCAACAGAACGAACAGCTATGGAAGCAGAACGCCGTTCCGTTAAGTTGAAAAAAATTCAATTTTTGCAAAATAAACTTGGCGAGGAGTTTCACGCAGTGATTTCGGGAGTTGTAAATTATGGCATTTTTGTTGAATTAACTGATATTTTAGCAGAAGGATTGATTCGTGCAAGAGATTTAGAGGGAGATTTTTATGTTTTGGATGAGAAGAAATATTCATTAATTGGTAAGAGAACAAAAAAACAATTTCGGCTGGGAGATAAAATTACTGTGAAGCTTGTTAGGGTGGATTTAGAAAATCTAGAGTTAGATTTTATAACCAGCAATAATTTACAACAAGAATGATAAAACCAATTTTTAAAATAATTGCCCTGATTTTTATCGTGCAGATTAGTCTGTTTGCACAATTTGGTAAGAATAAAGTGCAATACAAATATTTTGACTGGTATTACATTCAGACAAAACATTTTGATATTTATTTTAATAATAATGGTGAAACACTTGCTGAGTTTACAGCACATGCTGCTGAAGAAGCCTTGGTAAAAATTCAGGAAAGCTTTAAATATTCTATTAATAACCGAATCACATTAATTATTTATAACTCTCAGAATGATTTTCAGGAGACTAATGTCACTGACTATTATTTAAGTGAGGGTATTGAAGGCTTTACTGAATTGTTTAAGAATAGAGTTGTGGTTCAGTATCATGGTTCATACAAACAATATCGTCATCTAATCCACCACGAACTTGTTCACGCCGTTATGAATGATATGTTTTATGGTGGTTCGTTACAGAACATTATCGCAAACAACATTCAAATAGATATACCAATATGGTTCAGTGAAGGTATGGCTGAGTATCAGGCACTTGGCTGGGATGAAGATACCGACATGTTTATCAGAGATGCAGCGATAAATGAATATCTTCCGGATGTCCAGAGACTTTCAGGTTATTTTGCATACAGGGGAGGTCAGGCAGTTTTTTATTATATCGCCAGAAGATATGGCAGAGAAAAAATAAGCGAGCTGATTAATGCATTAAGAAGTCTTGGAAGTGTCGATGCTGCATTTAAACAGACAATCGGGTTGAATCTTAAAGAGTTTAATGAAAGATGGAAGAAAGATATAAAGCGTGTTTACTGGCCCGATGTTGCCATAACAGAAGACCCTGATGAATTTGCGAAACGTCTAACAGATCCTGATGGTGATGAAGGATTTTATAATACCAGTCCGGCGATTTCCCCTCAAGGTGACAAAATTGCTTTCATAACAAATCGTGATTTCTTTTTCAGTCTTTATCTAATGGATGCTAACACTGGTGAAATCATAACAAGACTAGCTGAAGGAAACAGATCTCCAAATTTTGAAGAGTTGAATATTTTAACTCCTGGATTAACCTGGTCACCAGATGGTTCAAAAATTGCAATTGCTGCTCTAAGTCATGGCTACGATATTATATACATTTTTGATGTTGATGAGGAAGATTATATCACGCTTCCTATAAAGATGGATGGTGTTCAAAGTGTATCATGGTCCCAGGATGGAAAGTATCTAGCTTTTATCGGGCAAACTGCGAGACAAACAGATATCTATACTTACAATTTAGAAACGAAGGAAATTAAAAATTTAACAGACGATATTTTTACTGACAGAGATCCTAACTGGTCCTATGATGGTAAGACAATATATTTTTCATCGGATAGAAACAGTTACAAAAACATTGAAGATGTGCCGAATGGATTCAAGATTTATAAGCATGACTTTTCACAAACCGAAATTTACTCGCTCGATATTGAAACAGGTCTTGTAAAAAGAATTACGGATCTGCCCAGCAGCAATGAAACCAATCCTATTGTCAGTTCTGATGGAAGTCAGATATTGTTTATTTCGGATCTTAACGGCATCAATAATATCTACAGAAAAAAGCTTGTCTTCTCTTCTGAGGATAATTTTGTAAGTGACATAAAAGATGTTAAACCTGAACCAGTAACAAATTCTCAATCGGGATTATATCAGCTTTCTGCCTCAAAGGATGGCAAGAAGCTGGCGTTCTCATCGTTGTATAAATCTTCATTTAATATTTTCCTATTGAACAATCCTTTCTTTTCAGAACTGGAGGAAAAGGAATTGCCGCCAACTAAATTCAGGCAAGGTAAGTTGGATTTGGATGCCCCTCCTCTTGATCCAAATAAGGAAGCTGTAGGAGATACTACAGATTTCAATCCTTCAATGTTTTTTAGCGGTACTTTTGTTGATTCGGCTAAGAAGTATGGCGATTCAGTTACTGTTGATTTTGGTAATTATGTTTTTGGAACAGAACAGGTTGTTTCATCAGCAAATGAAGATAAAGATAGTTCATTTAATTCAATAGATAATCTTGATGGTGCAGGTAACTTTAAGGTAAATAAATACAGGATTAATTTTGCTCCCGATTTGATTTACGCAAATGCTGCATATAGTACTCTATACGGATTAATTGGAACTACGGTAATTTCATTCAGTGATGTTTTGGGGAATCATCGTTTAATTGGAGTAACAGGTCTGCAAATTGATTTGAAGAACAGCGATTATGGCTTGGCTTACTATTATCTGGCAAAAAGAATTAACTGGGGTATTGAAGGATTTCATACAGCAAGGTTTGTTCGTCTGCTTAGAGTTGATCCGAGAGGATTTTTAACTTCTAATTTATTCCGCTACAGAAATTTCGGAGTTTCAGGCTCGGCAAGCTTTCCTTTGAACCGATTTTATAGATTTGATTTCGGAGCCAGCGTCCTGAATGTTTCAGGTGAGAATCTCGATAATATTTTAGAACCATCTGAAAATGTAACCTTCACAGTTCCTCAGGTGAGTTTTGTTCACGATAATGTTTTGTGGGGATATACTGCACCTATTCAGGGTACCAGGTATCGTTTTGATGTCTTTGGTAACCTCGGAGTCACTGATCCAAACAAGAGCTTTTATTCAGTTATCGGTGATATGAGAACTTATCTCAGATTTTTTTATGATCATTCACTTGCATTGAGATTATCTGGCGGTTACTCTGGTGGTGAAAATCCGCAAAGATTTTTTATTGGTGGTACAGATAACTGGATAAACAGAACTTTTGCTACTACCGAAATCCCAATAGAATCTGCATCAGATTTTGCATTTCTTACTGCTGTTCTTCCTTTGCGAGGGTATGATTACTCAGAAAGAATTGGAACGAGGTATGTTCTTGCAAATATGGAATTAAGATTTCCACTCATTCGCTATCTTCTTACTGGAGGATTGCCACTTCTATTTAATAACATTATCGGCGTAGCTTTCGTTGACGCCGGTGCTGCGTGGTATGACAACAGTAAGCTGAGTTTATTTACAAGAAACTCTCAAGGAAATCTTATTACTGATGATCTTC
>CAZLJI010000061.1:0-8348 GCA_964559565.1 uncultured Ignavibacteriaceae bacterium
CACAGAAAATAAACTTCCTCGTGAGATTATTATTTCACGGTTGAAAGAGATTTTGTTAAAGTTTATCTCACGGGGTAAAGGTGAAAAGGCGGGGTAAGAGCCCACCGCTCCATTGGTAACAATGGAGGCACGGAAAACCACACCCGAAGCAAGGTCAAATAGGGAGACCGTTTTTCCCGATGATTCGGGAAAAGCAGAGTTGTTCGCTCTGGAGGTTTCCGGGTAGATCGCTAGATTCTATCAGTAATGGTAGAGCCAGATAAATGATTGCCATTCGGCAACCGCCGGATACAGAACTCGGCTTACAGGGCTGGACTTTTTATTTGTTCTTTCAGAAGTTTGAAAATCCTATGGGACGAAGACACTGGAAAATAAAAGATGTTTCCGATGAGCTCTCTGTTCAGAGACTTACGGATTCACTTAACATCTCCCCGATACTTGCAAGACTGCTGGTTCTTAGAGATATTAAAACCTTCAACCAGGCCAAGCAATTCTTCCGTCCTTCCATCGAATCATTGTACGACCCATTTCTTATGGATCAGATGGAATCTGCAACTACAAGAGTTATTACCGCCCTCACTGAAAATCAAAAAATTTGTATTTACGGCGACTATGATGTCGATGGCACTTGTGCGACTGCTCTTCTTTATATGTTCCTTAAAGAGCTAGATGCAAATGTTGAATTTTATATTCCGAGAAGACTGGAAGAAGGATACGGAATTTCAACTACTGCAATTGACATCGTAAAAGAAAAAGGAACTCAGTTGATGATCGCAGTCGACTGCGGGATTACTGCAATCACTGAAACAGATTACGCAAATAAACTTGGAATAGACGTTATTATTTGCGATCATCATCAACCAAAAGAAGACATTCCAAGAGCCTTTGCTGTACTGGATCCGTTAAAGCCCGGCTGCAGTTATCCCTTTAAATATCTTTCTGGAGCGGGTGTTGCTTTTAAGCTTGCACAAGGTTTGTGCGAAAGAATTGGTAAACGTGGACTTCCTCTAAAGTATCTCGACCTTGTTGCTCTTGCAGGTGCTGCAGACATTGTTCCTCTTATTGATGAAAACAGAATTCTTGTGAATGAAGGATTAAATCAGGTCAACTTAAATCCTCGTCCAGGAATTGAAGCACTTATTGAAATGGGCAGACTTCAAACAGGTCAATTAACTTCCGGACAGATAGTCTTCACTCTCGCACCCCGAATAAATGCTGTTGGACGATTAGGTGATGCAGAGCGTGCAGTAAACCTGCTAATCGCAACAAATAAAAAAGATGCACTTAAGTTAGCTGAGGTGCTTGAAACAGAAAATTATGAAAGACGAAAAATTGATGTTGATACTTTTGAGGCAGCTAAAGAGCTTGTTGATTCTCAAATAGATCTGGATGAGGAACTTGCAATCGTACTGCACAATGAACATTGGCATCCCGGTGTAATCGGAATTGTTGCTTCACGACTAGTTGAGAAATATTACCGGCCGTCAGTTCTTCTAACAACCATTGATGGAATTGCAAAAGGTTCTGCGAGAAGCATCAACGGATTTAATATTTATGAGGCTCTTCAAAAATGTAATGATCTCCTACTTCATTTTGGCGGTCATCAGGCAGCAGCTGGCCTTGCACTTGATGTAGATAAAGTTGATGAGTTTAGGATAAGGCTTAATGAAGTACTGAAGTCATCAATAACCAGCGAGGATCTTTCAGAAGAAATATCTATTGATTCTAAAATCAGGTTCTCAGAAATCACACCGAAATTTTTAAGAATACTTGAACAGTTCTCTCCTTTTGGACCAGGTAATTTAAGACCCGTGTTTTTAAGTGAAAGCGTTCACATTGCTAATGTGCCGAGGATAGTTGGGAACAATCACCTTGTGGCTAACTTTAAGCAAAGTGGAACCGATAAAGTATTCGATGCTATCGGGTTCAATATGGGCGAACACTATGATATGATAAAACAAAATAATGTTGAGCTGGATATTATTTTTTCAGTCGATAAAACTATTCGTGACAGCAGAATTTTTCCGCAACTAAAATTAAAAGACATAAAAGCAAAAACTTAAAGGAGATATTTTAATGTCGGGGCATTCAAAGTGGGCAACCATCCGAAGAAAAAAAGGAGCGTTAGATGCAAAGAGAGGAAAACTCTTTACAAAATTAATTAAGGAATTAACAATCGCGGCTCGTGAAGGTGGCGGAGATCCTGCCGGAAATCCAAGACTGAGACTTGCAATCGACAACGCAAAGGCTGCAAATATGCCTGCTGATAACATCGAGCGTGCAATTAAAAAAGGTACCGGTGAACTTGAGGGAACAACTATCAGCGAACTTACTTATGAAGGTTATGGTCCGGGAGGAATTGCACTATTAGTTGAAGTTGCCACTGATAATAAAAACAGAACCGTTGCTGAGGTAAGACATATTTTCAGCAGGCATAGTGGAAATATGGGTGAAAGCGGTTCGGTTGCTTGGATGTTTGAGAAAAAAGGTGTGATCAGTTTACCAAAACAAGGTAAGTCAGAAGATGATATTATGGAATTAGCATTGAACGCCGGTGCTGAAGATATGCGTACTGAAGATGAATATTTTGAAATACAAACTGATCTTGAATCTTTTGAACCCGTACGAAAGGCACTTGCAGAAAAAAAACTTGCAATGGATAATGCTTCGCTTCAATGGATTGCTAAGAACACCATTAACATAGCAGGTGAAAACGCAGAGAAGATGATGAAGCTGATTGAGGGTCTCGAAGATTGCGATGATGTGCAGAATGTGTATTCTAATGCTGATTTTGATGAAGAGTTTCTCAAGCAACAATCCTGATTTATTATTTTATACTGAATAAAAATAGTGATTATACTAGGTGTTGATCCGGGCACTATTGTAACTGGTTACGGATTAATCGAATACAGCAATAACAAATTCAGACGAATCTCCCACGGAGTAATTAAACTTCCTTCCTCAAAATCGCTCTCAGAAAAACTTGAAATCATATACAACGAACTTGATAAGCTGCTGAAATTATATAAGCCCGATGAATTTGTGATTGAGACAGCCTTCTATGGCAAGAATGTTCAATCAGTTTTGAAGATAGGATACGCGAGAGGAGTTTCTATTCTTGCGGCAATTCATAATAAAGTTCCGACGAATGAGTATTCTCCTCGTGAAGTAAAGAAAGCCGTTGTTGGAAAAGGCGCTGCTTCCAAGCAGCAGGTTAGTTATATGGTGATGACGATTTTAAATGCAAAGAAGATTAAATTTAAACCCGACGAAAGCGATGCTCTTGCAATTGCGCTGTGTCACGCATTCAGATTAAAAGCACCGACATTTAAAAAAAGTAAAAGCTGGAAAGATTTTATAACCGCGAATCCAGATCGGGTAATCAAATGATAGGATATTTAACGGGAAAAATAATCTCAGCAAAACCGACTCAAATTTTACTTGATGTAAATGGAGTTGGGTACGAAATAAGAATTTCTATCAATACGTTTGAAAGAATTAGCGGAAACGAAACTGTTTCTCTTTTTATTCATACAAATGTGAAGGAAGATTCTATATCTTTGTTTGGATTTTATTCTGAAGCAGAAAAAGAAATGTTTGAACTTTTAATTTCTATTTCGGGAGTTGGACCAAAATCTGCACTTAGTCTTTTATCAGGTATTTCAACTGATGATCTGAAACAGGCAATTATCACAAGCAATGTTGAAAGAATGATTGCTGTTCCGGGAATTGGAAGAAAAACTGCCGAGAGATTAATTCTTGAACTGAAGAATAAAGTAAGGGAAATAAAGGAAGAAGGATTAACTCCAGCGAAACCAAGCCTGCAGAAAGAAGCTGTTGCCGCGCTCTCTACATTAGGTTATAACCTTGCTTCATCTGAAAAGGCGGTTAATAAAATTCTTTCTGAATTACCTGATTGCAGTTTGGAAGAATTGATTAAAAGATCATTGAAAGAATTGAATAGATAATTCGTGAATTCGTGGCTATACGACTTTACAAACTAACTCTGCAACATCTCCAAGCTTTGCTTCTAACTTATCACCTCTATTAACTCTGCTAACACCTGCCGGCGTACCGGTAAAAATTAAATCTCCTTTTTCAAGTGTCATTACTGAAGAAATATATTCAACAATTTCTGCGGGATTGAAAATCATACTTTTTAAAGTATCACTTTGCTTCACAACTCCATTTACTTTCAACTCAAGTTTTTCAGCGGATTTCAATTGATAATCTTTTTCCAAAACGAAATCGGAAATAACTGCTGATGTATCAAAGCATTTTGCAAGTGTCCACGGATTACCTTTTTTCTTCAGTTCGTTCTGAACATCTCGCAAAGTCATATCAAGTCCGACTCCGTATCCACTAATTGCTTTTTCTGATTGAGCTTTATTTGCTTTTCTTACCGTCTCTCGGATTAGTAGTACAAGCTCGACTTCGTGGTGAAGTTCGTTGCCATAATCAGGATGAATAATTTCTCCGCCAGAATAAATCAAAGCAGAAGCCGGTTTTAGAAACAATACCGGTTTGTCCGGTACTTCATTACCAAGTTCTTTTGCGTGCTCTGCATAATTTCTGCCTACACAAACTATTTTGCCAATTGTGTATTCTTCTTTTGAGTTTTTGATTTGTACTGTCTTCATGTTTTCTGTTTCTTCTTTGTTGCCGCCGGAAAAAGAATGTTGTTTAATATCAACCTGTAACCAGGAGAATTTTTAAAAAGACTCAAATCCGTTGGAGGATCACCGACAGCGTGCTGGTAATCTTCAGGATCGTGACCGCCGTAGAATGTAAAAGTTCCTCTTCCGAAATTCCCGTGAATGTATTTAACCTGGTCGGTTTCTTTCCTTTCTGCAAGAATTGTAACTGAATTTTTTATTGTGCCTCTTCTGAACATTGAAGTCTGTCCCATAAATCCTCTAAGAATATTGGCGTGACTTTGAGTTAACATCGTCGGGACAGGATCATACTTTGCTGAAAATTCAAACAGTGTGAAGTAATCGTTTTCAAAATTTCCTACTTCAATCGGCTGGATATCGATATCGCTGTACTCGTAAACATACGGATTCATTTCCAGCCTGAAGTTTGTAAATGCAAGTGTGTTATCATAATTTATTTTCTGTTGTGCATTCGGATCAGCAGCATCACCATCGTACATCTGTTCACATATATCAACACTTACTGCAGAGAGTGCAATATCGTATGAGTCAGTTGCAGAACACATTGCAAAAAGGAATCCGCCTTTACCAACATAATTTTTGATATCAATCGCTACTGCTCTCATCATCTCTGAAACTTTCTTGAATCCATTCTTCTTTGCATTCTGTTCATAAAGAAGCTGCTGGTCAATATACCATTGTGCATTTGCAAAGCTCGCATAAAATTTTCCGTATTGCCCGGTAAAATCCTCGTGATGAAGATGAAGCCAGTCGTAGTTATCAAGATCACCCTTCAAGATTTCATCATTCCATATTTTTTCATAAGGAACCTGGGCATATTCAAGAGCAAGTGTTACGGCATCATCCCATGGCTGAAATCCCGGCGGAACATATACTGCAACCTTTGGAGCTTTTTCCAACCTAACAACATCCATATTGTTTTCTTCGCTTTGGACGAATGAGTAAATCTCAGTTGTTTGTGAGAGAGTCATCGTTTCAAATGAAACGTTATTTAATCTGCATTCTCCAGCCAGTTCATCACTGTAATCAATAAGAAACGAACCGCCTTTGTAGTTTAGAAGCCAATCAGCTTTGTAACCTTTAGTTAAAGCACGATAAGTAATGCCATAAGCTTTCAGATGGTCGGTTTGATTCAAATCCATATTGATGAGGATTTTGGATTGAGAAAATCCAATGGACGAGAAGAGTAGAAGAGGTAGAACAAATATTAATAAAGCTTTATTCATAATGATTAGCGTTGGGAATTGCTCAATTGTCAAATTACTTTATTGTTTTGCTTATTACAATTTAACAATGAAACAATAAAACAATTTTTTAAGCCGATTTCTTCTCCGCTTTAATAAAAATAGGTTCCTCTCCATTTGCTACAACGTCCTTAGTAATCACACACTTTTCAACATCTTTTCTGTTGGGAAGTTCATACATAATATCTAGCATAAAATCCTCAACTATTGATCTTAGTGCACGTGCACCTGTTTTTTTGATCATCGCTTTTTCAACCAATGCATCTAATGAAAACTTATCAAACTCCAGTTCAACACCTTCCATCAAAAATAACTTTTTGTATTGCTTAAGGATTGCATTCTTTGGATCGGTTAAAATACTTCTCATTGCCTCTTTACTTAGTTGATGAAGCGGAGCAACAACAGGTATTCTTCCGATAAGCTCAGGTATCAATCCATATTTGAGCAAATCTTCCGGTTGGATAAACTTCAGAAGTTCATCATCTTCCTTTTTATCCTTTATTTCTCTTGCAAAACCCATTTTGTTTTTGTTGATACGAGTAGCTATAATTTTATCAATACCATCAAATGCACCACCGAGAATGAAAAGAATATTTTTTGTGTTAACGTTTATCAAACTTTGCTCGGGATGTTTTCTTCCACCTTTTGGTGGAACTCCGGCAATAGTTCCTTCAAGAATTTTCAGAAGTGCTTGCTGAACTCCTTCACCGGAAACATCACGAGTGATTGAAGTGCTTTCACTCTTTCTTGCAATCTTATCTATTTCATCAATATAGACAATTCCCTTTTGTGCTCTGTCCAGATTATAATCAGCAGCTTGCAGGAGATGAACAAGTACTGTTTCAACATCATCGCCAACATAACCAGCCTCAGTGAGAGTTGTTGCATCTGCAATTGCAAAAGGAACGTCAAGAATTTTTGCGAGCGTTTGAGCAAGCAAAGTTTTACCAACACCTGTTGGTCCGATCAACATTATATTACTTTTTTCTATCTCAACATCTTCCAATTCAAAGAATGTGGAGCGCATACTTATTCTTTTGTAATGATTATAAACTGCAACAGAAAGAACCTTCTTTGCACGATCCTGTCCGATCACATATTCATCAAGCTGTTTCTTTATTGATTCAGGTGTATGATTATATTTTTCTTTGCGATTTGAATTCTGGTATGCTGCGAGATTATTTTTCAGAATATCAACACTGCTTGCAATACAGATATCACATATATAAACATCCGGTCCGGCTATCATTCCACCAACTTCTTGTCCTTCTCTTCCGCAGAAAGAGCATTTAACAATTTTCTGTCCCTGTTTTTTATTCATTTAAGTTCCTGGTTTATTCTGCAAAAATAAAATCTGTGCTCTTGCATCATCCGCATAAATCGATTTCGGAAAATCAGCTAAAAGCTTTTGATAAAACTCTTCTGCCTTTGCAAGATTTTTTAACCCAAACTGGTTGATTTTTGCGAGCAAATATACTGCTTTGTCCGCATAGATATTCTTTTCACCTTCAGCAGATAAATTCTCAAGAACGGAGATTGCTTCATTGTAATTATCAACTGCAATCAACATCTCTCCATAATTTATCGCTGAGATTGAACGCAGCACAAATGCCTGCTGATTCTCAGCTAATTTTTTGTAGCTGACAGCAGCTTCATCAAACTTTTTCTGCTCTGCAAGAAATTCTGCCTGAGTGTAAGTTAACAAGTTAGACGAATCATTCATCTGCGGGTTCAACAATAAAGTGAGTTCAATGGCATCATTTGCCGAATTATCTTTCAGATTGCCAAGCACTTTTAATAAGTTCTTCTTTGCCTCTTCAAAATTTCCTTGATAGAAATTTACTTTTCCCAGCTTATAAATTGCTTTGTTCTTTTGTTCCTCACTGGCACTCAGAAGCTTCAAGATTGATGAAAAATCTTTTTCTGCTTCATCAAGCTTTCCTTCTATCAAAGCAATATTTCCCAGTTCAAGATAAGCCTCTGCAGAATTTTTTGATAATGGTGCTTCTTTTACTATACTCTCCAAAAGTCTTCTTGCTTCATCATAATTATTCAAAAGATAAAATTGGATTATCGCAGTCCTGAGCATACTTTCATAAGCAGGCTCTGAATGTTTATAGAGATTAACAACCACATTGAATGCATTCAGTACTTCTTCCGTTTTCTCTGATTGATATTTTGTCAAAGGAAAATACGGTTTCCACAATGGAAGTGTTTTTTCATAATCTTCAAGAAGTGATGCTTCGAGTGAGCGGGCATAGCCTAGTGATGCCTGCGAATTTACTGGTGAGTCAGGATAATCATCAGTAATTTTTTTGAAAACCTCGGCAGCTAACTTGTAATCCTTTTCAGAAAACATCTGTCGACCAAAATTATAAAGCTCTTTTCCCATGCTCGCTTGTGCTTTATCAATGTAAAGATACAATTC
>CAZLJI010000061.1:8358-10105 GCA_964559565.1 uncultured Ignavibacteriaceae bacterium
GTAGGCTTTTTCAAAAGATTTCTTTTCTGAGTACATTCTTGCTAGAAGGAATGAGTAACTAAGGTTTGTTTTATCTGCGCATTCCTCAATACCTTTAATCATTGCATCAAGAGCACCGGGCCGGCTTATCGTTTCAAAAATTTTTGCTTCAACAACTTGTCTCTGTGCTGGTTGAGTTGCCAGAACCAGACAATATTCTCCTGCAGCTTTTTCAAATTGCATCGTGAGTGAATAAAGGTGTGCAAGGTCGAATGCATAAACGAGTTTATCCTCTGAAGCTCTCTTTCCCTGTTCATACAAATCAATTGCTATTTCAAATGCTCTTCTTTCTAAAACGTAATTACCAACCACCCTGTAAAACACAGGGTTAACTTTGCCGGATTTAAAAGGCTCATTCCAAACTTCGACAGCTTTCTCCTCATTCCCCATTAAGTAATAAGTTGAGCCAAGCATTCCGAAAGCTTCAACATCATCCGGCTTTTGCTTGATTCTTTCGTCAAGAATATTGACAAGTGCAGCATAATTTTTTAACTGTGTGTAAATCCGGTAGAGTGCATTTACATACATCGAATTTGCAGGATCTGACTGATATAATTCTTCATAAAGCTTAACAGCCGAGTTGTAATCTCCAATTTGTTCATAGCTCTGGGCAAGCGAAAACTTTTGATCATTTCTCTGCTGTGCCTGAACACCGAATATCAGCACTACAAGAATTATTACCGTAATTTTACTTTTCATACTGATGCAAAATAAGAATTTATCAGCCACTTTCAAGGTCAATTAAGAGTTTTACGTTCAGCCAATTTTCCCTTCAATTCCTCTTAAATAGAGATAGTTTCAAAACTTAATCTTTAGTGGGTTTTTGAGTATTTTTACCCCCAATGAAAAAGGTTTTTGTACTTGGTTCTACCGGTTCGATAGGAATTAATTGCCTGAATGTTATCAACAATCTTAAGCACGATTTTGAAGTCGCAGGCCTGACTGTAAACTCTAACACCGAATTACTCCTTGAACAAATAAAAATTTATAAGCCCAAAGTAGTTGTTGTTAGAGATGAAAAAGCCGCAAAAGATATTTCGGAAAAAATCCCGAAGAGTTGTGAATTATTCGTCGGTGAAGATGGATTAATTAAAGCAGCTTTAGAAACCGATTACGATATTTTTATGGGCGCGATGGTTGGGTTTGCGGGTTTAGCCCCAACACTGGAAGCAATCAAACGCGGTAAACGAATTGCTCTGGCAAACAAGGAAACTCTTGTTGTTGCGGGAGAAATTGTTACCAAACTTGTTCTTGAAAATAGTGCGGAGATAATTCCGGTTGATTCTGAGCATAGTGCAATTTATCAATGCCTTGTTGGTGAAAATTTAGAGGAAGTTGAGAAACTTATTCTTACTGCTTCTGGCGGACCATTTCGTGATAAAGATAAATCGTTCTTCGAGAACGCGACTGTTGATGAAGCGCTCAATCATCCAAACTGGAAAATGGGAAGCAAGATCACGATTGATTCAGCCACGATGATGAATAAAGGTCTTGAAGTTATTGAAGCACACCGGCTGTTCGGACTTCCAGCGGAAAAGATTGAAGTTGTGATTCATCCGCAATCAATTATTCATTCGATGGTTCAATTTGTGGATGGTTCAATGAAAGCACAGCTCGGGCTGCCGGATATGAAACTGCCGATTCAGTATGCGCTAACTTTTCCGGAACGAGTTCAAAATGATTTTCCACGGACAAGTATGCCATCAAT
>CAZLJI010000062.1:0-9849 GCA_964559565.1 uncultured Ignavibacteriaceae bacterium
TCGTTGATGGTAAAAGTCTTTTTTATCTTATGGGAACACAACTCGATTTCAGCGATGGATTGAATGGTAAGGGATTTCTGTTTAATAATCCTAACGCCACAAAAACCTGCGGCTGTGGTGAATCATTCGGTGTATAAATAAAAGAGAAGAACAATATGGATAGAAGAAAATTTATTTATTCAGTTGCGGCATTAAGTGCTGCTTCGGCTTTGGAACCATTTGCAAAAACTATTTCTAATATTTCAAATAATAAAAACAGGAGTAAAATTATAATGGCAAAATTTGAATTGCCCGCATTACCTTACGCATATGATGCTCTGGAACCATACATTGATAAAATGACGATGGAAATACATCATTCAAAACATCATAATGCTTATGTAACAAACCTTAACAAGGCTGTTGAAGGAACAGAGATGGAAGGAAATTATCTAGAAGAGTTAATGGCTAATATTTCCAAGTATCCGGTAGCTGTAAGAAATAACGGCGGTGGACACTGGAACCATTCTATGTTCTGGACACTTATGAAAAAAGGTGGTGGAGGTGAACCAACAGGTGCACTTGCCGATGCAATTAAATCTGCATTCGGTTCATTTGCAGAATTCAAAACTCAGTTCAGCAATGCAGGAGCAACAAGATTCGGTTCAGGCTGGGCCTGGCTTGTTGCGCAGAAAGGAAAACTGGTCATTGGATCAACACCGAACCAGGATAATCCATTGATGGATGTTTCTGATATAAAAGGAACACCAATATTAGGACTGGATGTTTGGGAACATGCGTACTATCTCAAGTATCAAAACAGAAGACCAGAATATATTGAAAACTGGTGGAACCTGATCAATTGGGAAGAAGCAGCAAAAAGATTTAGCGAAGCAAAGTAAATAATAAAATTGTACGGAAGCAATCGTAATGGTTGCTTCCTTATTTAAAACAGGGCGAACAAAAAATGCAAATACCAATATTCCCTCTCGCGTTAGTAGTATTTCCAAATTCAAAATATCCTCTCCATATCTTTGAGGAAAGATATAAGACTCTCATCAACAAATGCATCGCAAGTAGTATTGGGTTCGGAATCGTTTCAAAAATTGGCGACACTATTTCTGAGGTAGGTGTTTATGTAGAAGTTGCTGATGTAATAAAGATATATGAATCCGGAGAACTTGACATTGTTGTATCGGGAAAATGGCGCTTTAAGCGAATGGATTTAGAAATGCATCGTGATGGTTATTTCCTCAGTGAGGTTAATAAAATTAAGGATCACGAAAGTGATACAGATTTCAATTACAATTTATATTTTGCACTCAAGCAGCGTGTCCAGGAAATGTTAAAGCTTGTTAACTTTAATGTTAATCAGGGATTCTGGGATATACTTGAAAAGACAAATCTCAAATCATTTAAGTTAGCTGAGAAGGCCGGTCTATCCATTCTTCAACAGCAGGAGCTTTTAAATTTTAGAAGTGAGAACAAAAGACTAAGTTATCTTTTAGATCACTTTGAGAAGTTAGAACAAAAATTAGAAGAAAATAAACAAACGCGGGAAATTATTCTTGGGGATGGATATTTAAATTAAATAACTACCTAACTTCAGATTCTGGACAAGCCAGAATGACTAAATCTGAATAACACTCTAAGAATTATACTTTTTAACTGCATTTAATCTGTTCAAAGCTCTGTTTAATGCTGCTTTTGCACGTGCTTCGTCAATATCTTCTTCTTGCTTTTTTCTTAATCTTTCCTCTGCACGATTCCTTGCCTGCTCTGCTCTATCCTGATCAATGTCACTAATTTTTTCAATTGAATCAGCGAGCACCAACACGTTATTCTTACTCACTTCGACTGTTCCTCCCGAAGTAGTGTAAAAAGTTTCTACATTCGATTTTTGAACTTTGATTATCCCAATTTCAAATGAGCTTATTAGTGGTGCATGATTCTTCAGAATTTGAAAACCTCCTTGAGTTCCCGGAATTGTAACAGCTTCAATCTGATCTCTGAAGATTGGTTTTTCGGGAGTTATTATTTCAAGATTTAGTTCTGACATTTATTTCATCTTATTAGCTTTTTCAACCGCTTCTTCGATAGTACCAACATAAAGGAATGCACCTTCCGGAAGATCATCATACTTACCATCAATAATTCCTTTGAACCCACGAATTGTATCTTCAAGCTTCACATATTTACCAGCAAAACCGGTGAACTGTTCTGCAACGAAGAATGGCTGACTTAAGAATCTTTGAATTCTTCTTGCACGTCTAACAATGGTTTTATCTTCATCAGAAAGTTCATCCATTCCGAGAATGTTAATAATATCCTGAAGATCTTTATAATGCTGAAGAATTTCTTTACAGCGTTTAGCAACGTCATAATGTTCCTGACCAAGAATTCCTGGTTCAAGAATTCTTGAAGTTGAATCGAGAGGATCAACTGCAGGATAAATACCAAGTTCTGAAATCTGACGGCTTAACACTGTAGTAGCATCAAGATGTGAGAAAGCAGCAGCAGGAGCCGGATCAGTTAAGTCATCTGCAGGAACATAAATTGCCTGAACAGACGTAATGGATCCTTTATCAGTAGATGTAATCCTTTCTTGCAGTGCACCCATTTCCGTAGCGAGGTTTGGCTGATAACCAACCGCAGAAGGCATTCTTCCAAGAAGCGCACTCACTTCAGAACCAGCCTGTGTAAATCGGAATATGTTATCAATAAATAAAAGTACATCTCTTCCCTCTTCATCGCGGAAATATTCTGCAACTGTCAAACCTGTCAATCCAACTCTAAGTCTCGCACCCGGAGGCTCATTCATCTGACCGAACACTAGTGCTGTCTTCTCTAATACTCCTGACTCTTTCATTTCCAACCAGAGATCATTACCTTCTCTTGTTCTTTCACCAACTCCAGAGAAAACAGAGTAACCGCCGTGCTGTGACGCAATATTATGAATCAATTCCTGGATTATAACTGTTTTACCAACGCCTGCCCCACCGAATAATCCTGTCTTACCACCTTTGGTGTAGGGTTCAATCAAGTCAATAACTTTTATACCGGTTTCAAACATTTCACTGTTTGTGGAGAGATTTTTGAATGCAGGAGCAGGTCTGTGAATTGGATATTTCAATTTTGTTTTGATTTCCCCCAAACCATCTATCGGATTGCCGGTTACATTTATCAATCTTCCTAATGTTTCAGGACCAACTGGAATTGAGATCGGCTCCATCGTATCAAATGCTTCCATACCTCTAACCAATCCATCTGTAGAATCCATTGCAACAGCCCTGACTCTGTCTTCGCCAAGATGCTGCTGAACTTCAGCTATTAGTTCATTCTGCACGCCTTCGGTAGTGACACGAGGGATTCTAATTGCATTATAAATATCCGGTAAATGACCTTCTTCAAATTCAATATCCACAACGGGTCCAATAACCTGGATAATTTTACCATTTTTTTGCGACATCATTAATCCTGAATAGTTTTAAGAAAGTTGAATTGTAAATTTAAAGTCGGGAGTCTATTTATACAAATATTTCAGAGGTAAAAATTAGTGGAATTTAGTACACAAAAAGAGGTTATCTAGCGAATACTTGTCGATAACCTCCGTTAATCACTTCAGCTAATAGGAGCCTTTACTTAAGTAATAATAGCTTCTTTGACTCGATAAAATCCTGAGTTTTAAGTCGATAGAAATACACTCCGCTGGCAAGATTTGATGCATTAAACTTCACTTCATAAACACCCGCCAACTTCTCTTCATTTAGGAGATTCGCTACTTCCCTGCCGAGTATATCAAATACTGTTAATTCAACTTTTTGTCTCGAAGGTATCTGAAAACGAATTGTTGTAACCGGATTAAAAGGATTAGGATAATTCTGATAAAGTGAATAAGAAGTTGGTGTTGAGAAAATATCATCAACACTTGAAATCAGGATTGAATCCATACCACCTGCTTCATAATATCTTGCAGCAAATTCCTGAAGATAATAATTTGCAACCTGATCATTTTGAATTATTAAAGTATTTTCATCATTGCTGTTTTCAGCAGATGACGACCAATTATGTGAACCGGTAATTACTGATGCAGGGTATCCGTAAGGTTCAGCATCGATAATCGCATATTTATGATGCAATAGTCCGTCCGAAAATCCTTTTAATCGTATATCAACTCCATTAGATTGAAGGTAACTGAACTGTGAACCTGTATCGGTATTATTGCTTAAAATAATTCTTGCTTTCTTCCCTTCGTTCTTCACACTGATAACTGTATCAGCAAGATCTCGTCGGGTCAAAGTTAATATTGCACCATTGATTGATTTTTGAGCTTTGCCCAAAGTCTTTCCAATTTTAGAATTCGTGACATCACTTGGGCTAAAATAGTTTTGAATTCTGTTTCCATTAATCTGAAAAGTATGTGGTGTGTTATTATACTTTCTGGAACTAAATCTGGAGAATTGAGTATTTGGAACATCGGTATTGCTGCCCCACATCTCATTGAATTCTATTGTATATGCACCAGCTAAAGCAACGTCCTGAATCTCAATAAGGTTTTGACGATCATCGTTTGTTCCCGGATCTGTTGGATTCCAGGAACCAGTCATAACCCAAATACTGTCGGGAGCTCCTCCACGATAATCGATTATGAAAAATTTATTATGATGCAGTCCACCACCATCATTGTTACCAAATTTATCATTTATGTATTGGATTCCATTATTAATTAAATACTGATATGCGTTTGAATTCCTGTTATCATATTCTCCAATTACCCGAACTTTAACTCCGCGGTTCTTTGCATTGACAATTGCACTTGCAAGATTATCACCAACTGAACCACTTAAACTATAGAGTGCGACATCAACAGATCGTTTCGCATTATTTATTCTTTCTACAGCCTTACCTAGAAAATCAACATTTTGATTAGCATTTACTCCTGAGGAAACTCCGAAATATACATTCTTGTTGAAGTAGACATTTATTTCA
Source organism: uncultured Ignavibacteriaceae bacterium (assembly GCA_964559565.1). Classification (GTDB taxonomy): domain Bacteria; phylum Bacteroidota; class Ignavibacteria; order Ignavibacteriales; family Ignavibacteriaceae; genus IGN2. The sequence continues at coordinate 4,969 of CAZLJI010000062.1, forward strand.
CCGGTAGTCGGGAAATCCGAACTTGTGCTGGAAATGATATTGCTTGAAAAGCTTGTATCTGAGCTTGCTACAGAAAAAGCCTGCAGATTATAAATTGTTGCTGTCTGTAATCCGTCAATTGTTATGCTGTGTAAAGTTCTTAAACTATCGTCAACTTCAACTACTCCAAGTTCATAATTTGTTGTCATTCCATAACGAACTCTGGAAGTGCCGGGATTAATTGTTTTCCAGTCCAGAGTTATTGAACTTGGAGTTAAATCAGTTTCCTCGGGAAATTCTTCGAACAGTGGTCCGGTTGAAATAATATCTGTTAAGAATCTTGGCATTAATTGATAGCTTCCAATAAATGGCAATGAAGTTTTATATTGACTTAGCACTCCAATGACATCAAATCTTCCAGCAGGTGCTACTGCACCGATTATATTAGTACTGTTATCAATCCTGATTTGCACTGTATCAGCCGGGCCAGAACCAGTTAATCTGTAGTTTTTATATGCCCAATTTGAAACCGGAGTTCCATTCAACTCGGTAACCAGAACTGCGTTTAGTCTAACCAATCTTCCTTCAAAATTTTCGAGACCTCCCTGGCCATCGTGTGCCAAATCAAAAGGTGTAGATAAGATAGGTTCAACATTATTTCCCGTACTTAATATTTCATGCAATAATGGAAATTCTAGTTGATTCAATCCATTGAACTGGGTAATCGTTCCTGAAATAAAAACTTCATCTCCGAGCTGGACGGAGTCCGAAAAAACTGAACCATAAATTGAAATGCCGGCACTATTATCCTGAACATAGCTTGGACTTCCAAATTGATTTGCTACCGTTACAATTCCCCTGATTGAAACTAGGTCTCCATAGTGTAATGCTATTCCCGATGTATCATTTTCCTTTGCCTGCGCAATCGGAATTGGTGCACCATAAACAGTAAGTATTGGGGATGGAGTAACATCATCAACTATGGAACCAATACCGGATTGAAATTTGAATTTATATTTTCCTGTGAAAGTTGGCGTGGTAACATCCTGAATTGTTATTACAATAGAATCGTTTATGAAGTTTACATTATCAAAGCGAATTGTATCTGAAGAAATCGAGATTGATGCTGTAAAATTTTGAATTGATATTTGGGCTATATTATACGACCAGGAGAATCCTTCAGGGAAAATAATTTTAAGAACATCAATATTATACTGAGCATCGCGTTTATACATGAAGTTTAAATTAATATTCGTACTTCCGGTGGCAACTAACGGATCAAGATAGACTATCCCCGACCCTTCAGGCTTTGCCCTCAGTGATAGTATCCACGCAATATTATTCGGTGTGTTTCCAGCCCCCATAGTGGGAGTTCCGTTCATCGCCCAATTAGATGCAATGACTATTTCTGCAATGCTATCTTCTTTAAAATAGACTGATGTACTACTCGAAGATGTGCCTGCTAAATGGGCTTTTGGTTGAGGTAAACTATTCAAATTTGCTGAGCCCCAGGAAACTCCGAATATATGTGTCTGTGAAGTGTTTCTAATTTGAACTGCTTCAGAACTGCCAGCTATTAAGAATACATTCCCGGAGAAATAGAGAGCATTACTGGATTTTATTATCAATAAATAATCACTCGGATCTAAATCCTCACCGAAGGCATTTTCTGGTCTGGCAACAATTATTAATGTTCCTTTTTTTAAATTACCCCAAAGTGAATTATTTGAAAAAACCAAGGGCTGTTGAGCAGATCCGCTGCTGCTGAAATCCCTGATATCCCAGTTTCTCAAATCTAGACTATCCTGCAGAACAAGCAATTCAAGCCATTCGTCATTTCCACCTGAATTATATAATTCGTTGATTACAATCGGTTGACTATAGACTGAAGGCATAATTAGAAACAATAGCAGAAGAATATTTTTTTTCATAAGTAATACCTGGAGTTTAGATTATTTAATTATAGTCAACTTTTTTGATGAGCTATATTCTTGCGTAGTTAAACGATATATGTAAACACCACTTGGTAGATTGACCGCATCGAATTCTACCTCATAAAATCCCGGTGCTTTCTCTTCATTAAGTATTCTTGCAACTTCCCTCCCCAGTACATCATAAACGGATAGATTTACTAGTTGACTACTACCTGATGAAGCAGTTGGAATTGTAAATGATATTTTTGTATATGGATTAAATGGATTAGGATAGTTTTGATACAAATTAAAAGTTAGCAATGAACGATCTTCTCTTGTTTCAACATCATTAACCACTCCAAAATCAAACTCAGCTACAACAGGCAGATGGTCAGATACATCATGTAAAGCAAAAGCAATTTGTTCCGATATCGGATACGGCGGATTGACAATTTGCTGATTGAAATGCTGACCATCATTTCCATAAGCCCAATATGTTCCTTCAACATAATCTACTCCGCCGGGACTTTTTAATGATTGAGAAACAAGAATAAAATCGAACCTGTCATCAAGTCCTCCAATTGAACCACCATCAGCCAATTGGACTGTTCTAGTTGATTGAGTATGAACATCAGAGAAATTAGATGAGGCATGCCAATTTCCATATCTGCCAACCGGATCCAGAAAATAACCAGGATTTGTTTGATCAAGTAACCTGATATATGCAGGCTCAGTAGCCCTGTACAAATTAAAATCACCTACAACAATAAAATTAGTTCCTGCAGACAATTGATCCGTGTAAATTCGCAGCCTCGCGACTTCCTGTTCTCTAGTGGCTTCATCACTTGGAGTATCCCCTGCTTTAAAATGGGCAACATAAATGATAAGAATATCCTGAGTAAAGTTATGCTGTAAAACATACCTTGTTATATATCTTGGTGTGTTAGTAATAATATTAGAAGATAATAATGTCAAAATAGAATCCTTGTAGAAAAGCGCATTGTCAGTATCCGGACCATCAAAAAATGTAGCGGCTTCAAATGAATTTCCCAAGACCTCACTCAGGAATAAATTAACACCATATTGTGATAGTATCTCTTGCACCGCTACAATATCTGGTTTTGCTTCATTAAATATTTGTTGAAATTTTACGTTCTTGGTTGCTGAGAAATTCGGATAATTAAGAATGTTATAGGTCAATATCTTAACTCTGTCCTGAGGAAAAATTGTCGTAGTCAGGAATAGTAGTGTAAGTATTAAAATGGCATCTAATTTTTTCATATTAATATTATTATTATTGTTCGGTTGATAAAATGAATCTAACTATCCTGTTATTACCTGTGTCTGCAACGTAAAGTGTTTTGTCGAAAAATGCAACTCCGTGAGGTTCATTAAATGAATCAGAACCAAAAGTCCCAAATGATTGAAGTTCATCACCAAATGAATTGAACTTGTAAATACTGTCTCTTCCTGCATCAGCTATAAATATGTTTCGGCTCTGATCAACAGCACTGCCTTCTGGCCTCGAGAATTTATTAGGAATCATAAATGAAACGGAGTTTGGTGAAAAGTTACTCAGATATCTCTGATCTATCGGCGTTATAACATATTCTAACCACTGAGACTTGAAACTGTTTTCACCTGTTAATGTAACAATCATATTAATTGTCTGATCATTGAAAGAAGTTAATGAGCTAATATTATATGCGGAAACCAATCCTTGTCCTAGAGGGTCTATATTCGGTACCCGACCAATTAGAGTATCTTCACTGCTTGGAATACCTAATAACTCTTTTGGACTGAAGATTAAGATTGAATTGTCAGGATCCACAAAGCTTGTATTGTTAGGTCCTTTCCTTGCTATATAGAAAACATTGTTATAGAAAGCACAGGTTCCAGTATACTCAACTAATTCTCTATTAAGATCAGCTGGTCTGGGAAGCAATCTTTTAACAGATGCTAAATTTATTTGATGAGCTGCCGAAACAAGATCGATTTTATAAACAGCAGCAAACGTCTTGCTTTGACCACCTACGATCGTATCAAACTGTGCACAAACAATTAAGTTGAGTTTATAATCTTGTGCAATAGCAACAGGTCGATTTATCGACCGTGATCCCAATTCATTACCATTCAGATTAAGCATCACTATACGGTCATTATCGGTATCGGCTACGTAGATAAATGGTTCTCTTCCGACCATAACATCCTGAGGTCTGTTAAATCCTTCTTTCCATTCTGGATTCAGTTGAACGTAGACTGTATCGCCTCCAACATTAACGTTTCCATCGCCGGTATCAATACCAGTTAGATCGAACTTCTCCGCACAACTTGTAAAGAAGACTGTAAGTATAAATAATAAAACAACTTCTAAGGTTTTTTGAAAATTCATTATAATCCGAGTAAAATTGAAAATCTATGTGCCGAACCCAATCGTTCAAAGTTTGTAAATGCATAATCAAGTGTGAATTCTGCTAAGCTAATCGGAACATTAAGACCTAAACCGAATGAGTAATTCTGCTCATCAACATTAAATTTATAACCACCTCTCAGGAAAAACATTTTATGCCAGGCGTACTCTGCTCCCAGAACAATGTTTTCACTGTTGTCATTTGGATGGTTCAGTTGAATTGAAGTAGTTACTCTGTGTTCTTCATTTTCAAATGGTTCAAAGGCAAAGCCAATTCTGAAAATAGTGGGAGGTGCGAATGATTGCCACTCAGAGTTTGTTCTGTCACCTACCAGTACCACCTCGCCATCCGGAGCTAACTCCGAACCAAAATTTGAAACTGTAACAGCAAATCGTGTTGAACCTAATCCGGTTCTGTAATAAGTACCCAAATCAATCATTACTCCACGCATTTTAATTTTATCAAGTGTTTCCTCAACATATTTGACTGTCCCACCAAAACTGAACTGCTGTGTCATTTTCCTTGCATATGAAATTGAAACGGCAATATCACTAAATCCGAAATATTCGCCATTACCA
>CAZLJI010000063.1:0-4990 GCA_964559565.1 uncultured Ignavibacteriaceae bacterium
GAAAATATGGTCGGACATAAATTAGGTGAATTTTCACCGACTCGAATTTTCAGAGGTCATCCTGGTACTAAAGCAGAAAAAGCAGCTAAAGCCGGTTAATTAAGAAAGATTAAGTACGATGGAAGCAAGAGCAATAAATAGATTTATAGGTTCATCACCAAGAAAAATGAGATTGGTGGTTGATTTAATAAGAGGTGAATCGGTTGATAAGGCATTGGAGATTCTTCACTTCTCTCCAAAGCATTCATCTAAAGACGCAGAGAAAACTTTGAGGTCTGCTGTTTCTAATCTTATTAACACAAAAGAGGAAACTGTAAGAGTTGAACCCGCTGATCTTTTCGTAAAGGAAGCTTATGTAAATGTTGGTCCGACATTAAGAAGAATATCACCTGCACCACAAGGCAGAGCGTACAGGATAAGAAAAAGATCCTGTCATTTAACAATTATAGTAGCAAAAAAAGCATAATTTAAGGAGAAATTTTTGGGACAGAAAACTAATCCGATAGGTTTAAGAGTAGGTTTAATAAGAGGTTGGAACTCGAACTGGTACGAAAGCAAAAGTTATGCAACGAAACTTAAGGAAGATGAAAAGCTTCGCAGCTACGTAAGAAACAGATTGAAAAAAGCAGGTATATCAAAAATTATAATTGACAGAACATCTAAGAACGTAATATTAAATATTCATACATCAAGACCGGGTGTTGTAATTGGTAAAAGCGGTAAAGAAATAACCCAGCTTGAAGAAGAATTAAGACAGATAACAAATAAAGAAGTAAAGATTCAGATTTCAGAAATTAAAAGACCGGAACTTGACGCTTATCTTGTTGCAGAAAATATTGCAAGTCAGATTGAAGGAAGAGTTTCTTTCAGACGAGCTATGAAGATGGCAATAACAGCTTCAATGAGAATGGGTGCCGAGGGTATAAGAATCATGTGTGCAGGAAGATTAGGCGGAGCTGAAATCGCAAGAACTGAACAATACAAAGATGGTAGAATACCGCTTCACACATTAAGAGCTGATATAGATTATGCAAATGGCAGAGCAGAAACTATCTATGGCTCAATAGGAATAAAAGTGTGGATTTGCCGTGGAGAAATTCTCGGTAAAAGAGCTATGGAATAATTTTGAGCAGGAGCTAACATTATGTTAATGCCGAAAAGAGTAAAATTTAGAAAAGCACATAGAGGCAGAAGAAAAGGCTACGCGAAACGTGGTAGTTCAGTTGCTTTTGGAGATTTTGGATTGAAATCTTTGGAACCAGCCTGGATTACAAGCAGGCAGATTGAAGCTTGTCGAGTTGCTCTTTCTAGAAAAATGAAAAGAGACGGTCGTGTTTGGATAAGAGTTTTTCCTGACAAACCAGTTTCTAAAAAACCTCTTGAAACCAGAATGGGTAAAGGAAAAGGTGCGCCTGAGTTTTGGGTTGCAGTCATTAAACCGGGAAGAATTCTGTTTGAAATATCCGGCGTTACAAGAGAAGTAGCAAATGATGCACTTCAGCTTTGCTCACACAAGCTGCCCATTAAAACTAAAGTGGTTTCAAGACCAGATTTTGAATAAGCTGAGGACTTTGAAATGAAGATTCACGAAATAAAAGAAATGAAAACTGAAGAAATAATTCAGAGAATTAAAGATGAAGAGCAAAGTCTTGTTGACTTGAGGTTCTCTCATCAGTTGAAGCAATTAACTAACACATCAAAAATTAAAAATGTGAAAAGAGATATTGCAAGGCTAAAAACTGTTCTTCAGGAAAGAGAATTGCAAACAGCAGGTAGTTCAGTGAAAGGAGCAAACGCTTAAAAGATGGAAACGCGCGGATTAAGAAAAACCAGGATTGGTGTTGTAGTAAGTAATAAGATGGAAAAAACTATTACCGTTGCTATCGAAAGGAAAGTTGCTCATCCTATATATAAAAAATATTTTAAGAAGACTACCAGGCTTATGGCTCACGATGAAAAAAGAGAATGCAAGCCCGGTGATAAAGTAAAGATTATGGAAACACGCCCACTCAGCTTAAACAAGAGATGGCGCTTAGTCGAAATTATTGAAAAAGCCAAGTAGGCAGGAGAATTACGAGCGATGATACAGGAAGAAACAAATCTGATCGTGGCCGATAATTCCGGTGCAAAAAAAGTAAGATGCATCAGAGTTTTAGGTGGAAGCGGCAGACGATATGCTACAGTCGGTGATACAATTGTAGTTAGTGTTAAAACTGCAATGCCGAACGGAACAGTGAAGAAAGGTGAAGTTTCAAGAGCAGTCATTGTAAGGACTAAAAAAGAAGTTAGAAGAAAAGATGGTTCATACATACGCTTTGATGAAAATGCAGCAGTGTTGATAAATCCTCAGAACGAGCCCCGTGGTACACGTATCTTCGGCCCAGTTGCACGTGAGTTGAGAGATAAACAATTTATGAAAATCGTTTCATTAGCACCTGAAGTATTGTAGAAAGTTAATTATGAAAATCAGAAAAAATGATATGGTTATGGTAATTTCCGGAAACGATCGTGGAAAAACCGGAAAAGTACTTAAAGTATTTCCACAGAAATTTCGTGTTATAGTTGAAGGAATTAATCTTAGGAAAAGGCATACAAAGCCGAATAGAAAAAGTCCGCAGGGAGGTATTCTTGAAAAAGAAGCTTCGATCAATGCTTCCAATGTGATGATACTTGATCCTAAGAGTAATGAGCCAACACGTGTAGGTTCCAGAGTTATCCTTGATGAGAAAACAGGAAAAAAGAAAATTGCACGCATTGCTAAAGCAAGCGGAGAGATGATTCAATAAGAATTTAAAATATTGTTAGACAGATGGCAGAAAAAAAACAAGTAAAAGAATCAAAAGAGAAAAAAGAAAAATCAAAGAAAGATGCTGAAAAACCATCCGCTGAAAAGGATGTTAAAATTCCAAGCAGACTTTTTGATTATTATCGCGCTGATGTTATTCCCGGGTTGAAGAAAACCTTAGGCTATAAAAACATTATGCAGGTTCCGAAGATTGAGAAGATTGTTGTTAATATGGGAGTCGGAGCAGCCGTAGCTGAACCTAAGATTCTTGAAGAAGCAGTTAGGGAACTGGAATCAATTACGGGTCAGAAAGCCAGTATCAGAAAAGCTAAGAAAGCAATTTCGAATTTCAAGTTGAGAGAAGGCCTCAGCATTGGTGCAATGGTAACGCTTCGTAAAGAAAGAATGTATGAATTTCTTGATAGACTTATAAATGTTGCTCTTCCCCGTGTGAGAGACTTTCGCGGGTTGTCAGACAAATCATTTGATGGAAGAGGAAATTATACTCTCGGAGTAAAAGAACAGATTATTTTCCCTGAGATAAACGTTGATAAGATAACCAAAGTTCTTGGAATGGATATTACGATTGTAACTTCAGCTAAATCTGATAACGAGGCTTACGAATTACTAAAATCTTTCGGAATGCCTTTCATAAAAAAAGAAATTAAAACAGTTTAGGAGATTTAATGGCTCGTACATGTTTAATAGCAAGAGAAGCAAAACGACACAGACTTTACGATAAGTACAAAAAGAAACGTGAAGAGCTGAAAGCAAACGGTGATTATGAAGAACTGCAAAAACTTCCGAGAGATTCATCAATGACCAGATTGAAAAACCGATGCATGTTTACGGGTAGAGCTAGAAGTTATTACAGAAAATTTGGAGTTTCAAGATTAGTCTTCAGAGAAATGGCTCTGAGGGGTGAAATTCCAGGCGTAAAAAAATCAAGTTGGTAAACGGAGAAATTTTAAATGCCAGTTACAGACCCAATAGCAGATTATTTAACCAGGATTCGGAACGCAGCTAAAGCTAAAAAAGTGCGTGTTGAAATTCCAGCATCCAGAACTAAAATAGGATTGTCAGAAATTCTTAAAAACCTAGGTTATATAATTGATTATGAAATAATTGATGACAACAAACAGAAGAAGCTGAACCTTGTTCTAAAGTATAAGAATGGAATTTCAGCAATCAATGGATTGAAGAGAATTAGTAAACCAGGTTTACGTATTTACAGAGCTTCTGATAAACTGCCAAAAGTTTTAAATGGTTTAGGCACAGCAGTTATTTCTACTCCTAAAGGTTTATTAACAGATAAGGATGCGAGAAATCAACTGGTTGGTGGCGAAGTAGTTTGTTACATATGGTAAAATTAAAAGTCGGAGAATAAAGATTGTCCAGAATAGGTAAAAAACCTGTAGAGATTCCAAAAGGCGTCAATATTAATTTGGATGGCCAGGTAATTAAAGTTAAAGGACCTAAAGGTGAACTTCACAGAACGATTCATCCTGCAATTAAGGCTGAAGTCGTTGAAAGTGAAATAAAGTTCAGCAGACCTGACGATTTAAAAGAAACAAGATCCTTGCACGGTTTAACACGGGCATTGATTCAAAATATGATTATTGGAGTAACCGATTCATATAAAAAGACCCTTGAAATTGTTGGTGTTGGTTACAAAGCTGAACTCAAAGGGAAAAATTTATTATTGAATATTGGTTATTCACATCCTATTTACTTTGTTCCACCTGATGAAGTGAAACTTGAAGTTCCGGCTCCGACTCAAATTATAATATCAGGAATTGATAAAGAATTAGTTGGACTCGTTGCTGCAAAAATCAGATCATTCAGAAAACCTGAACCATATAAAGGTAAGGGAATAAAATATTCAGATGAAAGAATTATCAGAAAAGCCGGTAAGACTGCTGGGGCATAATTTTTAGGAGTTTTATTTGTAATGAAAAAGAAAACATCAAGAACAAGAGCAAGAATAAAAATCAGAAAAAAAATTTCTGGAACAACTGAAAAACCACGTCTTTCGGTTTATAGAAGTCTTGATAATATTTATGCTCAAATAATAGACGATTCAACCGGGAACACTTTAGTTGCTATCTCCAGCTTAGCTAAAGAAGCTAAGGCTGAAGTAAAATCAATTAAAGGTAAAATAAATAAGAGCAAGCTTATTGGTAGTATGCTTGCTAAGAAGGCATT
>CAZLJI010000063.1:5000-9677 GCA_964559565.1 uncultured Ignavibacteriaceae bacterium
AGAACATTAAGAATGTAGTGTTTGACAGAGGTGGTTTTAGATATCATGGTAGAGTTAAAGCTTTAGCTGATGGTGCCCGTGAGGGAGGACTTCAATTCTGATGTTTATTGCCGGGTCGTCTAACGGTAGGACTACGCCCTTTGGAGGCGTCTGCAGAGGTTCGAATCCTCTCCCGGCAGCTTCCATTTTTATAATGAAAGTTTTTTAGGAGATCAATTTGAAAAGAGTCAAATCCACTGAAACAGACGGATTAAAAGAAAAAGTTGTTCACATCAATCGTGTTGCAAAAGTTGTAAAAGGCGGACGCCGTTTTAGCTTCAATGCTATTGTTGTGGTTGGTGATGGAAATGGAATTGTTGGCGTTGGGCTTGGAAAAGCTAATGAAGTTACCGATGCAATTTCAAAAGGTATTGATGACGCAAAGAAAAATCTTGTGAAAGTTACTGTTCGAAGGGGAACAATTTCACACGAAATAGTTGGTAGATTTGGTGCTGGCAAAGTGTTATTGAAACCGGCTTCTCCAGGAACCGGACTTATTGCTGGCGGCGGTGTAAGAGCAGTTCTGGAGGCTGCAGGTGTTCAGGATATTTTAACAAAATCTCTTGGTTCTAGTAATCCTCATAACCAGGTAAAAGCAACTTTAAATGGATTACTTATGCAAATTGATGCTAAAACAATGGCGAACAAAAGAGGAAAAACTATTCAGGAAATTTTTGCTTCTTAATTGAGGTTATATGGCTAAGTTAAAAATAATTCAAACCAAAAGTATAATAGACAGACCAGAGAAACAGAAAAAAATTATTGAAGCTCTGGGTTTGGGCAGACCTAACTGGGAAAGACTTCATAATGATACTCCTCAAATCAGGGGTATGATTAAAAAAGTTACTCATCTTGTTAAGGTTGAAGAAGTAAAAGAATAAGGAAATTATAAAATGGATATTCTAAGTAATTTAAAATACGCTGAAGGCTCAAGAAAAAAACGAAAGCGAGTCGGTAGAGGTGAAGGCTCAGGTCACGGTGGTCAGGCAACAAGAGGAATGAATGGTCAGAGATCACGTTCAGGTTCGAAAAAAAGAGCCTGGTTTGAAGGTGGTCAAATGCCTTTGCAGAGAAGAATTCCGAAATTCGGATTTACAAATATATTTAAGGAAACATATCAGGTTGTAAATCTTAATGCTTTACAGCGAATAGCAGATGAGAACAAAGCTGATAAAGTTTTAAATATTGATGAGTTGAAAAACTTGGGATTGATTTCCAGTATAAAAAAACCGGTAAAGATTTTAGCTAAAGGTGAAATAAAAGCAAAAATAAATCTTGAGGTTAATGCAGTCAGTAAAAGTGCAAAAGAAAAAATAGAATCGGCTGGCGGTTCAATAAAGTTAATTTAATGCGGTATTAAATGTCGAGACTTACAGATACTTTCCGGAACATCTTTAAAATACACGAACTTCGCCAGAGAATATTTTATACCCTGGCTCTGCTTTTTCTTGTTCGTTTAGGTTCACATATTACTATTCCGGGTGTTGATACAACACTTCTTACGGAGAGCATGAAAAACGCAACAACAGACAACCTTTTTGGGTTGTATGATTTGTTTGTTGGCGGTGCTTTCTCAAATGCAGCGATATTTGCACTTGGAATTATGCCTTACATTTCGGCGTCAATTATTATTCAGCTTCTAGGTGCTGTTGTTCCTTATTTCCAAAAGCTGCAGCAAGAAGGTGAAGAGGGCAGAAAAAAAATTACTCAACTTACCAGGTATGGTACAGTTCTGATTTCCGGAATGCAGGCGTGGGGTGTTACAATCAGGCTTTTGAATATTCAGGTGCAGGGATTACCAATTATCCCGGAAGGTGTAAGCGGATTCCCTTGGGTATTATCGACAATTATCATTCTTACTTCCGGTACTATTTTTATGATGTGGATGGGAGAACAGATAACTGAAAGAGGTATTGGCAATGGTATTTCTTTAATAATCTTCATTGGAATTATTGCAAGATTTCCTCACGCAATTTTCGATGAAATTAGATTAATCAGCGTCGGTCAGCGATCTATTATTATTGAAATAATAATTCTAATTTTTATGTTCTTTATTATAGCTGGTGTTGTGCTTGTTACGCAAGGCACAAGAAGAATTCCTGTTCAGTACGCAAAGCGAGTTGTTGGGAGAAAAATTTATGGTGGCGTCACTCAATATATTCCATTGAGAGTTAACACTGCAGGTGTAATGCCGATTATATTTGCTCAATCAATTATGTTTATCCCTAACACGGTGTTATCATTTTTCCCTGATAATGAATTTTTGCAGAGTTTATCTACTTATTTTGTTTATGATTCTCTAGTTTATTCAGCTATTTATGCCCTGATGATTGTGTTCTTTACATATTTCTATACTGCTATAGCTTTTAATCCAAAAGATGTTGCAGATAATATGAAAAAACAAGGTGGATTTATTCCAGGAATAAGACCCGGGAAGCAAACTTCTGAGTTCATTGATAATATTTTAACCAAGATTACTCTGCCCGGTTCTATATTTCTTGCTATCATTGCAATTTTACCAGCATTTATTGGACGCTTTGGGGTATCTGGACAATTCGCACAGTTTTTTGGCGGAACGAGTCTACTTATTATTGTTGGTGTAGCTCTGGATACTCTGCAGCAAATAGAATCTCACTTGCTGATGAGACATTATGATGGATTTATGAAGTCTGGTAAATTCAAGGGACGCAGAGCTTAGTTATCTTGTGATTTATATAAAGACTCAAAAAGAGATTGATTTTATTAGAGAAAGTTGTAGGGTAGTTGCAGAAACGCTTCGCTTAGTTAAAAGTAATGTTAAAGTTGGTGTCACTACTCAGGAATTGGATCGAATAGCAGAGGATTATATAAGAAGTAATAGTGCAATCCCTGCGTTCAAAGGATATTCGCAGGGAGGATTACCCGGATTTCCAGGTTCAGTTTGCACTTCACTAAACGATGCGGTAGTGCACGGAATTCCTGGTCAGGTAAAACTTGAAGATGGGGATATAATTTCCCTGGACGTTGGTGTTCTTAAAAATAATTATTATGGTGATGCGGCAATAACTGTTGCAGTTGGAAAAATTTCTGATGAAAAAAAAATGCTTCTTGAAGTGACAGAAAAATCATTGCAACTTGGTATTGAGCAAGCCAAAAATGGAAACAGAGTCCACGATATATCAGCTGCAGTTCAGGATTATGTTGAGCAAAACGGATTTTCTATCGTAAGAGACCTTTGTGGTCATGGCGTCGGAAAATTTCTTCATGAAGATCCTGCTATTCCAAATTTCGGGAAAAGAGGCACAGGCTCTAAATTGAAAAGAGGAATGACGATTGCAATTGAGCCGATGGTTAATGCTGGTGGTTATGAAGTGATTACTTCTCCGGATGGCTGGACTGTGATAACAGCGGATGGTTCTCCATCAGCTCATTTTGAGCATACGATTTTAATATTGGATAATTCACCGGAAATCTTAACTGTTTGTTAATGGCTAAACAAGGACCAATTAAAATAGATGGCGTTATTACTGAAACTTTACCGAACGCAACTTTTAGGGTAAAGCTGGATAATGGTCATGAAATCCTTGCACATATTTCAGGCAAGATGAGGATGCATTTCATCAAGATTCTTGTTGGCGATAAAGTTTCGGTTGAAATGTCTCCCTACGATTTGTCGAAGGGAAGAATTACTTACAGATATAAATAATGGATGTAATATGAAAGTTAGATCATCAGTAAGAAAAATATGCGATAAGTGCAAAATAATCAGACGCAAAGGCGTGGTTAGGGTTATTTGTTCTAATCCAAAGCACAAGCAGAGACAAGGTTAAAATTAATAAAGGAGTTTTAATTGGCACGTATATCGGGTGTTGATTTACCTAAAAATAAAAAAGTCTTATTCGGTCTTCAATATATATATGGAATCGGACCGACATCGTCTTCAGATATTCTTGAAAAAGCAAAAATAGATCCTAATAAAAAAGTTGGTGATCTTACAGAAGAAGATGTAGCCCAGATAAGAGCGGTCATAACTTCTGAATTTAAAGTTGAAGGTGCGCTTCGCTCTGAAGTTCAGCAGAATATAAAAAGATTAATGGATATAGGAGCTTACCGAGGAATAAGACACAGAAAAGGTCTTCCGGCAAGAGGTCAGAGAACCCGAACTAATTCCAGAACCAGAAAAGGTAAACGTAAAACGGTTGCCGGTAAGAAGAAAACACCAACTAAGAAATAATTTTTGTTAATCGGAGGATTTTGATTGGCTAAATCAGTAAAAAAAGTTAAAAAAAGAACACAGGTTGACCTGAATGGTGTTGCTCATATTAAAGCAACATTTAACAATGTTATTGTTACAATTACAGATATTTATGGTAACACATTATCATGGTCATCAGCAGGTAAAAACGGTTTTAAAGGATCAAGAAAAAATACACCCTTTGCTGCACAGGTTTCTGCAGAAGCTGCTGCCAAAGAAGCTTATGCTCTCGGGCTTAGAAAAGTTGAAGTAAGAGTAAAAGGACCCGGTTCCGGCAGAGAAGCAGCTATCAGATCATTATATACTGCAGGTTTGGAAGTTTCATCAATAAAAGATGTAACTCCAATACCTCATAATGGATGCAGACCACCAAAGCGTAGAAGAGTTTAAAAGAAGGAGTTATC
>CAZLJI010000064.1:0-9505 GCA_964559565.1 uncultured Ignavibacteriaceae bacterium
TCCATCTTGTGTAGTATTTCAAGAAGGTCACCTTTGACAAGAAGTTTTCTTTCAACGGATGCAACGTTTGTTAAATATCTGCAGAAAACTTTTTTCTTTTCTTTTAACAGCGCTTCGATTTTTTTACTCATTGTTCCGATCCTTTTAACTTTAGAAAATGATAGTGTTCGATTCCATCGATAATTCCGCCGGCATATTTTCTTTTGGCAAAATAAATCCTGCTTTGTCCTTTCAATTCTTCAAGCTCCGGACTGTAATTAGCAACAACAACTCCGAGCAGATCGCCTTTCAGCATCTCGCTGTCGTTCCCTGAATCTCCTGCGACAAGAATTTTTTCATAAAGGATGTTCCACCTATAGGCAAGATATCTTATCGCTTTTCCTTTTGATGCACGGTACGGAAGAATGTCAAGATACTGCCCGTGACTGAAGATTACATTAGCCTTAATTTTATTTTTTATCAATGTGGATTTGACCTTTTCAATATTCTCCGGTACGTCGGAAGTGTAATAACTAATTTTATATTTTCTCTGTGTTGCTTCTTCCTGGTACTGAAGGAAACTGAACGAAGAAAGCACTCCCCTTATTTTTTCACGGTTCCACTGATGCTTTATATGTGCATCCCATCCAGTCGAATAAATCAGCTTGCCGTGATAATTGTAATAAATTTCCGCACCGACTGAGGAAATAATTATATCCGGATACGGAACGTTGTTTTCTTTCAATACTGAAAATGCTGATTCGACCGTTCTGCCGGTTGCAACCGCAAAGCCAACTTTTGAATCTGTCATCTCCAATATTTTAATGAACTCTTCTAATGCATTATCATCGCCGAGCAGAGTGTGATCGATATCCGATGCTATTAATTTTTCCGCATCAAGCAGTTTTCTGCCAACAGGAGCAAAAACTTTTTCTTCATCTTTTCTTGTGCCGGCAATTTGTCCGATCTCTTCGATATACTTTTCAGCGTGTGCTTTCCAGGTATAATGTTTTCTTACGTTTCTCATTCCGTTCTCCGAAAATTTATTCCATAAATTCTGATCATCAATAATTTTGTTTATCGCATCGGAAATATTTTTTGTCTCCGATACATCCACAAGCAATCCGTTCTGGCAATTTTTAATAATGTCTCTCGGACCGCCGTCATCGGTTGCAACAACAGGAACTCCGCAGGAAGCAGCTTCAATTAATGTAAGTCCGAAAGGCTCGGTGAGCGCAGCATTTACAAAAACACCTTTTGTATCGGCGGCGATCCTGTAAAGTTCAGGAACTTCTGTGTGTGTATCGTGTCTCTTTGGAATTGCCATCTTGCCGTAAAGATTATATTTATCCATCAGCAGAAGAATGTCCGTCAGCACTTCTCTTTCATTATCAGGCATTTCCTGAATGTCGGTTCTTATTCCTGCAAAGATTGCGAGGTTTGCTTTTTTCTGGAGCTCTTTGTCTTCACCATAAGCTGTTATTAATCCTGAAATATTTTTTCTTTTGTCGGGTCTGCAGACAGTTAGTATCAGCGGTTTATCAATATGAACGAAAAAGTTGAGCAGTTTTGTGCTGATTGTTTTTATCAGCAGTGAATTATCTTCATCAAGCGGAATACGTTCATTGTATGGATAGAATTTGTCAATGTCAACTCCCGGCGGGATCACTCTGAATTTTTCTTCGGAAGTGTTTTTGTAATCGCCGTACTGATTTTGTATTTCCTGTTGTGTGCTTGTAATTATCCTGTTGGCAAGATGGATAATGTTTTCTTCAACATCTATCCTGTGAGAAATTTTGTATCTCTTCTCAATGTCCTCCCGATCCATTCCGTCGCTTAAAAGTTTTCTCAGCTTATCTCTTCCAAGCGAGTGACCAGTATGAACGAAAGGTATTCCGAAAAATTGTGTGAGCTCTGTGCAGACATAACCCGCATCTGCATAATGACTGTGAATAATGTCCGGTAATCTTCCGCGGTATTTGATATACTTTATGCTTTTATCAACAAATTCACCGAGATGATTCCAGAGCAATTCTTTCCGGATGTATTTTCCGCCGCCGCATCTTATCCTGATAATGCTGAATTTATCGTTTATCTTTTCTTCAGGTACCGAATAATCCAACGAGACGGATTTATCTTTTATCTCTCTTGTTACAAGCTCTACTTTTTCAACGCGGTCGTCTTCACTTAAAGTTTTTGCGAGTTCAAGTACGTATTTTGTTTGTCCGCCCGTATCAGCATCACGACCGAGTTCGAGACTATGACCACGAATCAATCCGTGAATGCTGTAAAGTTGTATGTAGAGACCTTTTTTGTTTTGTTGATTGTTCATTACCGGATTTCCCCTTTATATCTCTCATAAATTTTATCGTCTTTCGGGAGTGCGCCGTTTATCATGCAAATCTCCGCAGCAAATTCGTTAGCGAGTTTATTAATTTTCCCAAGATCCCATTTATTTAAATAGCCGAGACACAATATTGAAGCAAATGCATCGCCCGCACCGACGGTATCGATTACATTCTGCACTTCGGTCTTATGCTCATCCGTTTCTTCTCCTCTGAACAAAACAGAACCTTCATCGCCTTTTGTAACTGCAAGCAGTTCTATGTCGAACTTTTTCATCAACAGTTTTGACGATAAGTAAAGATCAAAATAATCTTCCAGAAATATTTTATGCAGCAGCTTCAGTTCATCAAGATTAAGTTTTATTGCGTTTGCATTCTTTAATGACTGAAAAAGAATTTCTTCGGTGTAAAAATTCTGGCGGATGTTCACATCATAAAAATATTTTATCCCTTTGTTAAAAAGAGATTTAAGAGCTGTTCTGCTGACTTTGTTCCGCTGCGCAAGCGTTCCGAAATACAAACACTCCATTTCATTCTCGACAAGATTAATTACCTCATCATCAACAGAAATAAAATCAAACGCACGGTTCTCCTCGATTGTGAATGCGGGCACTCCGTTTTCATCAAGCGAAACCATCGCAGCGCCGGTAAGATGTTTTGTGTCGATTTGAATTGTTCCGGCAGATAGTCCCTGCGATTCCAAGAACTCAAGCGCTTCACGACCGAGCAGATCGTTTCCGACGCGGCTTGTAATCCTGCCGTTGCCGGTGAGCTTATTAAGGTGGTATATAAAGTTGAGCGGTGCGCCGCCCAGATTCTTCGAATTTGGGTAAATATCGAGCAATATCTCACCGAAAGCTGCGATTTTATTCATTAAATCCATTTCGTTTTCCAAGATCATTAGTGTGTTCAGTTTGTTTTTGTAGATAACAAAATTTTTCAAAAAATGAAAGCGATTTGACAAAAAGTCGCTAAATAACCAGCTCTTTTGCTAAATAGGCACAGTTATTAAAACACAGATTTACTTTTTTTTCTTATTATTTGCCTGAACCCGGAGATGGGGAATTGTTTGATAAGTTAATTTGTTTAATCCGTTATGAAAATCTATCAATTAAAAACAATTCAAAATTTACCAATCGGTATTAAAGAAGCGTGGGAGTTTTTTTCTAATCCGAATAATCTTTCCGTAATTACTCCGGAGTGGCTAAACTTCAAAGTAACCAGCAAGCTGCCGGACAAGATGTATGCGGGAATGATAATCACTTACAAAGTTCACCCGGTTCTTGGAATACCAAACAACTGGGTTACGGAAATTACTCACGTTAAAGAACCATTTTATTTTGTTGACGAGCAAAGATTTGGTCCGTATAAATTCTGGCATCATCAGCATCACTTCAAAGAAATAGAAAACGGAGTTGAGATGACAGATATTGTCATCTATGCACTCCCGTTTGATCCGTTGAGCAGACCAATTAATTCTCTTCTTGTTGAAAAAAGGGTGAGGGAAATTTTTAAGTTCAGGGAAAAGAAGTTGGAAGAGTTATTTCCGGTTGTCATTGCGAGCCCCGTCATTAACGCGGTAAACTCCGCGAAGCAATATTAAAACTCACAATGTCATTCTGGCGAAGTCCGAAGGAAGAGTCCAGAATCTGAATTGCTGACTTTAGATTCCCGATTCGTCAACTTTGTTGACTCACGGGAATGACATCATACATCAGGATGTCACGTTTGCGAGTCTATCCGAATACTGGTAGTCGCAGACTTTATTTCTGCGAAAATAAAATCTAAACGCAAGCTGAAGCTTGCGACTACCATCGTTTATCTAGTTCTAGGACTAACTCGCGATAGTGACAGAACATCTTGCACTTCCAGAATCTTTGCAAGCAATTTGAGATTGCTTCTGAGGCTTCTTCAAATGGTTCTCTCGATACATTTCATTACTCGAGAACCTTTTTCTTCGGTTTTCGAGTTTTTTCTGATGGAATCAGAAAAAGTATCGAGAAAACACTAATTGCAACTCAGCCTAATCGCAATGACAGCAAGTAACAGCCTTAAAATAACCTAATAACCAATCATCACTTTTTTATACAAGCTTTTGAAGGGATATCATTAAATTTGTCATCATTTTTAAGAACAAACAGGAGAAGAAATGAAACACAAACTCACTACTATTTTACTTTTTTGTTTTGTAATATCACTTCCTTTGCTGGCGGCGGATAAGAATTCCTCTTCAACAAATCCACTGCTTGGAGAATTCAATGAAGTAATTCAGTTTGCTGATTTGAGTGCTGAGCACATCAAAGAAGCAACCGATGTTTCGATTAATGAAGCGCGGGAATCACTTGCCAAACTGTACACTATCCCCAAAGAGCAGAGAACGTTCGATAACACAATGCTTGAGCTTGATAACATTTACAACAAAGCCAACAATGTTTATGGATGTGTTTATTTAATGGGTAGCACTCATCCCGATGATGCTGTAAGGAATATGGCACAGGAATGCAATGCTGAGTTCGCAAAGTTTTTCAATGAGATTTCTCTTGATGAAAATCTCTATCGCACAGTGAAAGATTATTCTGAAACTGCAGAAGCAAAAAGTTTAACCGGCTATGAGGCAAGATTCGTTCAGAAAACAGTTGAAGATTTTGAGCGCAACGGTTTTGCACTTCCGAAAGAAAAAAGAGATGAGCTGAAAGCAATTAACGATAAGCTTTCCGATCTGACAATTCTCTTCCAGAAAAACATTGCGGAAGTAAGTGACTATTTGATTGTTGATGAAACTGAAATTGACGGTCTGCAGGAAGACTACAAAAACGCAAGACGACAGGAAGACGGCACATACAAAATTGATCTTACTTATCCGTCATACATTCCTTTTATGAAATTTTCCAACTCTGAATCAGCACGGAAAGAACTTTATACATTATACAATAACAGAGCGGCGGCAAAAAATCCGGAAGTGCTGATAAAAGTTTTAATTCTTCGTCAGCAGATGGCAGAGCTTTTGGGATATAAAACTTATGCTGAATACAGAACCGGTGACAGGATGGCAAAAACTCCGAAAAACGTCTGGGATTTTGAAAACAACCTTGTCGATAAGCTGAAAGAAAAAGCACAGATGGATTATGATGAACTGCTTTCGGTGAAAAGAGCAAAGCTTGGAACCGATACAATTAATGTTATTCAGCCATGGGAATCTGGTTATTATAACAATATCCTTCTCAAAGAAAAATATGAGCTTGATCAGAATCTTGTGAAAGAATATTTTGAAACGAATAATGTGATTGAGGGATTATTCGGCATTGCACAGCATCTTTTTGGAGTGGAGTTTGAAGAAGTGAAAGATCCTTCCGTCTGGCACAAAGATGCAAGACTTTTTAATGTGAAGCAGGACGGAAAAATCATTTCAAGATTTTATATTGATTTATACCCACGACCGAATAAATATTCACACGCAGCCTGCTTCCCGATGATAGGTAGCAAAGAAACAGAAAATGGACTGCAGCTTCCAACCGCAACTCTCGTTTGTAACTTCCCGGCTCCGACAGCAGATATGCCTTCTCTTCTTCCTCACAGCGATGTTGAAACTTTCTTTCACGAGTTTGGACACGTTTTACACAGTGTTTTAACAAAGACGAAACTTTCATCACAATCAGGCACTTCTGTCTCAAGAGATTTTGTTGAAGCACCATCGCAGATTTTTGAAAACTGGACCTGGAACTACGAATCGCTGAAACTATTTGCAAAGCATTACAAAACAGGTGAAGTTCTTCCAAAAGAGCTATTTGATAAAATGCTCGCGACAAAGAACGTTGGTTCGGGACTTGCATTTACACAGCAGGTATATTATGGAATACTTGACTTCACGCTTCACGATAAATACGATCCAACAAGCAGCCAGCCTGTTGTTGAGGTTATGAAAGAACTTCAGAATAAAATTACATTGTATCCTTATCTTGAAGGCACACAGATGTTCGCAGCATTCGGACATTTAATGGGTTATGCCGCAGGTTATTACAGCTACCTTTGGGCTTTGGTTTATGCTGACGATATGTTCTCAGTTTTTGATAAGAACGGATTAATGGACAAAGCAACAGGACTAAGATATCGTGATATTATTCTTGCAAACGGGAGTTCACGTGATGAGCTTGAAATGGTTGTTGAGTTTCTCGGAAGGCAGCCAAGCCAGGATGCGTTCTTTAAAGCAATCGGTTTGGATGTAAAATAACTTTGAAGAAATATTTTCCGAACAAAAAGGCGAACTGATGTAGTTCGCCTTTTTAATTTCTTCAAAATACAATTCCTATTGTCATTCTGGCGAGGTCCGGAACGGACAAGTCCAGAATCTTAAATTTAAACCCTCAGATTCCGGACAAGCCGGAATGACTAAGTTTATTGAGATTGCTTCGTCGTTCCTGCCTGACAGTAGGTAGGTCGCTCCTCGCAATGACAAACAAACATTAATGATTATGACCTTTGTGCTCATCTTTTGCCGGTGGAGGTGGTGGCTGCATCTTTTTAATTTCTTCCCATGGATTGACATCTGAGTTCCATGTCTCAGCTTTCAATTTCATTGAACCGTCGCTCTGCACCTCCCATAAGTTCATATATTTTCCATGGTCATCCCATGGCATTGACATTCCTCCGCCTTCCATCGTCAGTGTATATGTACCAATCTCCACGGCAAAATTACCTGACTGCATTGCATCCGTAACAGTTAATACAAACTTTGTCATTTTCATTCCAGACTCCTGCATTTTTTTGTAGGATTCCTTGCAGGCTTCGATACCCCGAAGCATTGGTTCGTAACTTGGCATTGAGATGATATCCTCTGCGTAGAATTTCCAGAGATTATCCATTTCGCCGGATACCATCGCTTGTGTGTATTCATCGCACATCATCTGCATTTTTTTCTTAAGCTCGGCAGTATCCTGTGCATATACAAGTGATGAAATAAAAATGAGTGCAAAAAGAATTGAGAAAAGCTTTAGCATATAACCTCCTGTATAAAAATTATAGAAATAGTTTGTTGGTTGACGATCAAAAAATACAAATTGAATAGAATATATCAATGCTTATGAGAATTTAATTCTTCGGTCAATAAATGTCTCTTTTTTCATTATCAAATTACTATTACTTCTTTCAAAAGGGAGTAAATATAATGACAGAAAAACGCGAAAAAATTAAAGAACTTGAAGTAATGGTTGCCGATGTAGTCCAGGAAGCACCTGATACCGTTACACTTATTCTTTTCACCGGCAACGACAAACTGAATTATGAACCGGGTCATTTTTTAACAATTTCACCTCACCAGTTTCCCGCGCTGGAACGATGGGTAAGTTATCTCGAAGATCTGAAAGGGAAAAAAGAACCGCCGCGCGCTTATTCACTTACAAGCTCTCCGGATGAAAAATATTTAGCTATAACCATCAAAGAAGAAAGATATATTTCAGGAATAACTCCGTTTCCTCCTCTACTATCTCCAATTCTTGCCAGAAGAACAGCTCGCGGACAAAGAATGGTAATAACGGGTTTTACCGGGCCGTTTACCTTTAATGAAGATGTCCGAAGAGAATCTGAAAACGTTCTTCACATTTGTGCCGGAAGCGGGATCGTTCCAACTTACAGCATTATTAAATATGATTTGAAATATTTTTCAAAGCATAAGCACACGCTTATTTACAGTAATAAAAACTTTGAAGATATAATTTTCTATTCACAGCTGAGAAAGCTTGAAGAAGAATTTCCTAAAAGATTTAAAGTGATTCATACTTTGACGAGAGAGAATGGAAATTTATTATTCAATGGAAAAATGAAAAGAGGAAGAGTGTCCAAAGAATTAATTTCTGAGTTTGTTCCTGATTTTAATTCAACAGCAGTTTTTGTTTGCGGACCAGATCATACAGTTCATCAAAGAAAAGCGGCGAAAGAAAAAGGTGAAGAGTTGAAGCTATCTTTTATGGGAAGTGTTGTTTCATATCTTGAAGAGCTTGGAGTTCCGAAGAATAGAATTAAACGAGAGAGCTACGGTTGAAAGCTGAGCGATAAGGCCAATGCCGAGGCGAAGGCTTTTCAACATACAATCATGCTTTTTCATATCTTGTAATTACTAATAATATTTCAATTAACAGACAAAAAGTAATATGAGCGAAAAAGAAAAACCCGAAATCGGTTCAATTACCTGGTTTGATTTAACTGTGCCTGACGCGGAAAAAGTAAAAGACTTCTACAGCAAAGTTGTCGGTTGGAAACCTGCACGTGTATCGGTGGGTGATTACAACGATTATAATATGAACTCACCTGAAAGTGGAAAAACAAACGCAGGCATTTGTCACAAAAGGGGAGGCAATGCACATCTTCCATCACAATGGATGATTTATATTACTGTAAAAAATATTGAGGAGAGTACAAAGGCTTGCAAAGAAACCGGTGGGAAAGTTTTATCCGATCCTAAAATGATGGCTAGCTACGGAAAGTTTTGTGTGATTGAAGATCCAGCCGGAGCTGTCTGTACTTTGTTTGAACCGGTATAAATTAAAGTTGTCATTGCGAGGAATGAAATGCCGGAGCAATCTGTCTGTCAGTCTGAGCCTGTCGAAGACTGCCCAAGGTATTGTCACACTTCGACAAGCTCAGCGTAACTGCTAATTTTTTTGAGATTGCTTCGTCTCCGCCTCTGGCGGATTCTCGCAATGACAAACACAAATCAATGATGATGGTGTCCGCCAGGACCGTGAACGTGTCCGTGTGAAATTTCTTCGGGAGTTGCATCTCTTACATCAAGAAGATGAACATCAAACTCGAGATCTTTTCCTGCAAGAGGATGATTAAAGTTTACCGTTATATCGTCATTCTCAATTTCTGTAATCACAAACTGAAGGTGCTGACCTTCAGGTGAATGTGCAAAGTATGTCAACCCTATTTCCAGTTCAGCTTCTTCAGGAAATAAATTACGTTTTACTTTCTGAATAGCGCTTTCGTCATACTCACCGTACGCTTCTGCTGCGGCAAGCTTTATATTTTTTTTGCTTCCGATAATCATACTACCGAGAGCTTCCTCAAGTCCGGGCAAAACCTGCATATTACCAGTGATAAAAGTAAACGGTCCACCCTTCTCGGTTGAATCCAGCGTTTCGCCATTCTCGTCTTTTAATGTATAGTTAAATGTTACAACTTTGCTT
>CAZLJI010000065.1:0-3277 GCA_964559565.1 uncultured Ignavibacteriaceae bacterium
AAATGAATTATCATTGTCAAGATGATAAACTACTCCTATAAAATCATGATTAATATCTACTACCCAAATGTTGTGTGAAATGATTACTTGATTTTTATCGAACTGAGATAATCCCGCAGGATTCCAGTACAATGCAGATGCATCATCAGATATTGCAATGAATGATTCACCAAGCGCTGCTGCTCTTCCACCAACTCCAATTTTCAGAAACTGTGCAGTTGAAATTCCGGCCCGTTGATCTCCGAGAACTGGAAACAACTGAGCTCTTGTAGAACTGCAAATCAGAAAAAGTAAGAATATGTATACTACTTTTTTCATCTAGAAATTAAATGTGACTCCAAATTTCAGATTACGTTTAGTTAAATATCTAGCTGGATTTAGTGGATATGGGAAAATTGGCGCCTGTACATCAGGATACCTCGGATCATTATAGCTGCTTGGGACATCATCACCGTACTCATATGCTCTGCCAGTAACAGGATTAATTATTGTTGAATTTTTATTATCAAGTAGGTTATTAACCTCCAAAAACACTGAGAAACTTAGTCCGCTCAAATCAAAATATTTTTCAAAATTCAAGTCGATGTAAAACCAATCATCAGCAATTTCAGTGTAACGCTCACCCTGTACAAATTCATATTCCTTTCTTCCATCTTCATCTATTGACCCAGTGAACACTGCAGGAGTGTACCTTTTACCTGATTGGTAGAATCCTCTCAAGTACAAACTCCAGTTATCAATTATTTCTTCTCCAAAACCAAAACTGCCTTTCTGAGCAAAGAAGTTTAGTGATAAATTTACAGTGACTGGTCTATCCCACGACAAGAATTCCTCCGTGATTGATTCTTCCAGATCACCGCGAGCTATAAGTACGCCTTCTTCTGCAGATGAACTTTTTCCTGTAACAATTGCATAAGAAAACGATGCTTGCCCATTAAACCATCTGCCAATTCTTTTTCTGAATTCCAGTTCCAATCCTCTGGAGCGGGCATAATCTGTATTCACATAAGTTATAAAACTTTCGGCGGCCAGTCTGGCTGAAGTGATTTTTGCTGATCGAGTACTTACATAATCAAATATGTCTTTGTAATAAGCTGTTACGGTTAATACATCGTCGGGAGTAAATTGTGTTTTAAGACCAAGCTCATACGCAACGGTAGTTTCAGGATCAAGATTTGGATTACCAAATTTTTGGAATGATGACTGGGCACTTGCAGGATTTAGTTTTGCATAGACAAATTGTGGTTTAGGCCACTTACTGAAATGCCCGTACGAAAAGAAAAGAGTTTGAAAATCAGATACCGGATGCGATATTCCTAATCGTGGACTTAATCTTGCTTTGAATCTTTGATCATTAAACCAACCGAACGTCTCTTCATAATATGCATCCCTGATTTCATCGGGGATGGTAATGACATTTGTGTCTGCAACAGCATCATCAACATATTTACCCGGGAACCAGTAGTCTAAACGAAGCCCAAAGTTAAGAATCATACCACCGAAGTTTATATTGTCTTGTGCGTAAAATGAACCGAGTGCAGGATAAACTGTGTAAATATCATTGTTCAAACCAAGTTCACCAATCCATGGCATATAAATATCGACAACCTGCATTTGCTGGAATTGCATATTGAATCCAGCTTTGAACTTATTCATTTCATCAAAGAAACTTGTGAGATCACCCCTGAGCGAGAACTCTTCCAGAAAATGATCATGCCAGGTATATGGATTTCCGACATCCCAAAATCCATCGCCGGGAATAACACTAATGGTATCGCCATTCTCATTAAAATACTCAATAGGAAAGTTCACTATATCTTTCGGTTGATTGTACTGGTTATAGTAGAGACCGTTAGCATCTCCTCTGAGATTTGTAAAGAAGTAATTAGCTTTTACTTCATAATATGTTCGTGAATTTAACGTGTGTGTTACACTAAAATTATGATAGATGTTATTGTGTGTAAAAGTATTTGCATTATCAAGAATATTTTGAAAAGTGTATTGATAACCTGGTGAAGGTTCAACATACTCTAAGTTTGATTGAAGTGATTGAGAATTCTGATTGATATTTACGGATTGATTGAATGAATAATTGAACTTCAAAGTCGGTGAATAGAGATAAGAAAATTTTAATAACCAGAACCAGCTGTTTTCCTCTCTTGGTGCATAACGTGTCCCGCCGAATGTGGAAGAATTAAGTTGATCAGCAGTTACTTTATTGTAACCTTGTATTATTCCGTCGCTGATACCGCCATAAAAATTTGTAAAAAAAGTAAACCTTCCGGGAATATCTAATCCAAATGCCGGCAGTAAAAATGTTGTTATTGGTTCGGGTCCACTGAGGTTTGCCTCAAGAACATCAATATTAAAAACATGATCAGAGGAAGTATTGCCAAAGTTGTCCCTCTTATAAGTTAATGCACCGCTATATTTTTCACTTCCTTCTTTGGTTTTCACATTGACTATTCCTGATGTTGCTTGTCCGAATTCTGCATTAAAGCCTCCAGTGATAACTTCGACTTCTTCGATCGAAGATGCACTGAGCTGCAATCCAAAACCAGTTCCAGCAATCGGATCCTGAACCGAGACTCCATCAAGCAGAAATGCGTTTTCATAAGTTCTACCACCGCGTATATGAACTTCGTTTGAATTGTTGACCACTACTCCCGATTGTTGCGATACAATGTTCTGAACATTCTCAACTATCAGTTGGTCAATTTCTTCTTTTGAAATGGTTCGACTACTTTGAGTTTCCTCAACATCCATTAATGGTTTTTCACCGATAACTACGACATCCTGTTCGAGTGTTAAAACAGTTTCTTCAAGCTTAACATCCAATCTTGTTGTTTTATTCGATTCAATCTTTGTTCCTGTGAACTGGTAAGTTTTGTAACCAATCAAAGAAATATCTACGTTATAAGTTCCAACTGCTATACCATTGATATTAAAATTTCCATTTAAATCCGAAGCTGCACCGAAGTATGTACCTTTTAAAATAATATTTACTCCGGGCAATGCTTCTCCAGTAGTTGCATCGGTAACATTACCTGCAAGATTTCCAGTCTGCTGGGCAGCAACTGCAATTGATATCAAAAGATATAAAGTAAAAAATATTCTCATCTTGTAATTCCAAAATCATCAAAGAATACTTTTTGAAGAAGTGATTTTACATTACCGGTTCCATTGCACTTATCAAGTGGCAGTGCAATGAAAAATTCTGTTAATTCAATATTCGTGAATCCGGTAAATCCAGGTAATTCGCCATTCGTATAATAAT
>CAZLJI010000065.1:3287-9497 GCA_964559565.1 uncultured Ignavibacteriaceae bacterium
TTGGCTGCAAGTTCGTTCAAGTAAAATGACTTAACCCGAAATACATTTAACGTCAATTCTAAATTTGGATAAGAAGGATCCGTTGTGTCCGATACGATCTCAGTTCCAGGCAGAAGAGATATTTTCAAACCAATGCTATCAGAAATTATTGGAATAAAACTTTGCAGTTCAACTGGATCAACAGTTTGCGGAAATTGCATGGAGAACGCAACCTTCCCTCCCTGGCTCAAGTATTTTTGTGTTGAGAACGATGCAAGATCAATTGAGGGATTATTATCAGTGTACCAGAAAATATAATCAAATAACTTAATCGTCTCAAGGAAAGTAACATTTTTAAATGGCGGTTCGTGTGTAACAACATCATATATATCATAGCTGCCGGATAAGCCAATACTGTCAAACATCGCAGCATAAAATGATGCCGCATTATCAGAAGTTGCATAGTCATCTATTACAAGAAAATTACTCACCGGTTTCTTTACATACCAATAATCATCAGGATCATCTCCGGGAAGTCTAATAAATTTTGATTTAGCACCTGAAATATCTTCCGCCTGCACGAAGAAATAATTCAATTCATCAAATACAAGTCCTGGTAATTTTTCCGGATGAATATTGTTCTCCTGCCCTTCAATCAATATCTCCACTAACGGATTTGAAGTTGCAAATTCATCCGTACGAAGAGTGACAGTTCGAACAGCGCCATCAAGAGAAATGATATTATCAGGATTTAAAGTATCATTTAATGCGATATTTATTTTTAGAATTGATTCAGTGCCATCAATATCTTCAGCTATCCAACCGAATGACATCACAGGAAAAGATGTGTCCGGCACGAAACTTAATTCATTCCATTCAATTGTTGGTGCTGAGTTTTTAAGTGGAAAGAAAAATTCTGCTGGTGTTGGATCTATTAACCCAATATCATAATATTTTTCGTTGCTATCCCACTGATCATTTCCATTTAAATCTACAAATGGTTCAGGCCCAAAATTAATGTTGTTTTGAAAAATCTGGCTATCATATTGTCCATTCCCTTCTGCATCCGCTGCAGCAACATTAAATTTAAATGTTGTATCGGTAGCGCCAATCTTAAGAGCAAACAAGCTATCATTGCTGATCGTAAACTGCCATGGTTCATCATCCCATCTGAAATAAAAACCTACTACTAATCCATCAGGATCATCACCCCACCAGCTAACTAACAATCTTGTTTGCTGAGGAGTAATTAAACTGTCAGGATCAGGATAAAGTGTTACGCTCGTCTCCGGAGGTTGATTTTCGTTTCGAACTCCAACGATTTCTTCTTTACAAGAGTAAATCAGCGCAGAGACAATGATAATAAATATTAATAGTAAAATTTTTTTGTCAGACATTTTCCAGCTTGATAGTAAAAAAAAGAACCCTCTTCCTGATAAAGAGGGTTCCTGAAAATATTATTTGATTAACATCATCTTTTTAACATCAACAAAATCGCGACCAGCTTCACCAACTGCTGAAGCCGTCAATCTGTAAAAATAAATTCCTGATGGTAAATCCTTTGCATCAAAAGTAAGGTTATAACTGCCAACCGACTGAACCTGGTTATCGACTAGAACTTTAACTTCCTGACCGAGTATATTGAATACACTCAACTTCACATTCGATTCAAATGGAAGTGAGAAATTAATCCGTGTAGATGGATTAAATGGATTCGGATAATTTTGTGAGAGTACATATTCAGTCGGGATTGTACCTTCGTTCTCCACGCTTACAGGATTGTAGCCGATAAAGTCATTGTTATTTCTTGGAACAAGTTTATAGTTTCCAAATGAATAATAGAGAATTCCTTGCAATGCATCGAAAGTGCTTCCGGTTTTAACATAATAAAGTCTTGTTGGGTCAGAAAGATTATGATAATCATGTCTTCCATCTTCAAGCTCGACTCTTGTATCTCCGCTTCCATCGCTAACAAACATTTCACCAAAATTGCTTGGGAAGTCAGCATTCTCATTTGTGACTGTTACATTATTATATCTCATCAGTACACTTTCCCACTGTTCTTTTGCAACAACACCGTTACCTAATGTTCCAATTGAATTTGTTTGAACAACTTGTGGTGCAGGTAATGGATTACCTGATGAAATAATTTGAACGCTTGTTGTGCTATCAATTCTTGTAACATTAAATGTAGGTGTTACTGGTTCATCCCAGATTAAGCCGTTAACAGTAACAAGCTGACCTTTTTGGAATCCCCGAATTGTAGCACCGTTTGTGCCTCTAGTTCCAACCTGAATTCCACTCCACGGACCCTCACCGTTCTGGATATAAATTCTGAGAGCAAATGAAGTAGTACAATCACTTGTATCAGCTGTAACTACACCAGTCAATGGAACTCTATATCCGTTATACCCACTAACATCAGTTCCAAAAGGATTGTACTGAACATCTTGAATAGTTATGCTTCTGTTAAGAACAAGATAGAAATATTGAACATTTGAAATAGCTGCTGGCATCGTAGATACATTTCCGTCATTATCCTTTGACCATATATAATAATTGACAAGAGCTGAATCACTATTAACTCCAGGAATATTTCCAGAATAAGTACTTCCGCTGCCCAGAGTCATGTTTACTGAAGTATAATTTCCTCCATCGATGCGATAATAAAGTTTGACTGAATCAACACCGCCATCATCAGTAACATTAGCTGAGATAGTAACTGCCTGATTCGTCATGACCTGAGCTAAGTTTCTTTTCATCAAACTAATGCTTGGAGGTGTAACCCCAACCTGTATATCTCCGGGATAAAGTGGTATTATATGATAACCAACAGCAGTTCCAGTAAACCTGGATTGAATTAGACCACGTATGTAACTCAAAGTTGTTCCATCAACTGGCGGCTGATAAGTAGTTAAACCCGTTAATCGGTGTCCCCGCAGAGTAAAATATCCGGATTGATCATACATATACATATAGTTGCCATTTGCATCATTAATTCGGAACGTACCATTACTTGTATTACGATCACTTGTTACGACATTTCGGATAATCACGTACTCGCCTTCATATTTCTCAGAGAGCACGAGAACGCTATCATCATAAAAATCAGTTATGCTCAATTCAATTGGGTCTGGTCTTTTTGTTAGTTGTTGTATGATGCTAACCGGAGTTACGGGACTCAAAAGAACATCTCCTTGAGTAGTGTTGTTAAATTCGGCAACAGTCAAAGTAATTTCTACAACCTGGGCTGTATCAACCAGATCGAAAAAAGTTCCTTGGTTTACGCCGGTTGTATCTTGCTGTACTACGTTTATTCCATCAAAACGCTCATAAACTTGTCCATCAGGATCCTGCAAATATGTAACCCATCTGGTTCCAGCCCACACAATTGGTCTACGGTCTGTTTGTGGATTTACTAATGGACTAACCATTACAACGCCTCGCAGTTTAACGGTTTGACCATTGAGCGGTGAAGGCAAATCACCGTTAGTCAGCAATGAAACTGAATCCTGGTACTGTACTTCTTCAATTGTTACTGATTGCTGTGCAAAGTTAAGCCCAACAAAACAAATGAAGGAGAATATCAACATTGACAAAGTTTTTTTCATTTTTTACTCCTTTTTATTTTATTACTAAAAATTTTCCTGTTTTAATATCACCGTTATTATTGTTTTTGACGGTGAACAAATACATCCCTGTAGCTATTGCCTGTTCATTATCACTGAGAAGGTCCCATGCGTGCTCTCCTCCGGCAAATTTCTGTTTACCATCCGGTGCATACGTTTCAAACCATCTTACTTCTGAACTGTTGCTGGCTAATGTATGATCAATTCGTTTTACAATATCACCTGACAGTGTGTAGATCGTAATTTGACAATCAGATGGCAGATTGAAGAAATATATTTTTCTCAATCGCTCAGAACTTCCATCCCAAATTGCATTTCCATAATATGGGTTTGGATAAACACCAATTTGTATATCCGGATTCTCGGTTGCAGGAGTTCCGGGGAGAATTCTCTGAAAGTTTGCTAATGGAGATGATTCGAGAATATCAAGATTGTTTTCCGGATCACCCTCATCAAATGCACTAACAGCAAATAAATACTGCCAGCCATTGAGAAGATTGCTTAAAGTATATTTATAATAATATTGAATTGTATCACCTGGAAAAGTAACCGGTTCAGAAAGTTCAACGAATTCAAATCCAGTATCAAATGAAACTCCATTTGCTGCACTATCAAATTGAGCAAGCGTTACTAATGAATTGAATATATCCTGACCACCTTCAGTGAGATCAAATCCAGCCTGAGTTCGATAAACCTTATATCCCTCAAAATCTTGTTTCCCGGATATCGGATCAATCGAAAACTCAGCTCGTTTGTCCCAAAAAATTTCTACTTCCCTGTCTTTTGGAATGACTTTGACGATTGGTACTATGGGCGGTGCTGGTAGAATGTACCTCGTTATTTTTCCATCACCATTTAAATCTTCTCCTGTATCAAGAATTCCATTTCTGTTTTTATCTTCCCCGTGATAAGCACGTAAAGCCCAATCAGCATTAACATATAAATTAGTTTTTTGTTCCTCTGTATCAAGGTTTGCAGGATCAGGTCCAAACTTTTTTGCACAAACAATGGCGAAAACAACATTGATTGAATCACCCGGTGCGATAGTCGGAAAGTGACCGTTTGTAATTAATATCGATCTATTCGATGGTGTTTTTATTTGTTCAGGATTAATTCCATCTTTCCAACGGCTGGTTCCACTAAAATAGCCTCTCAATTTTCCATAACGATCAAAATCATTTTGCGGTGCAAAAAAATCCGGGTCATCTGTATTTCTAAATTGCCATGTAACAAAATTTACTGAAGGGATCGAATCGATTAGACTAATTGGATATTTATCTGGCAATCTTGGTTCTGAGCCACAGTGAAGCACACCGATATAACTATCACTGAAACCAAGATCACCGGCAGCATCAAATTCGTATGCTAGTTTTATCGAATCGTTATATCCATCACCACCCTTGTTGAAAAATGCACTGCCTGATGGTCTGCCAGTAATATTTGTATTTCGAACAACGGCATCAGTCCACATTCCAACAAAAACACTATCAATATTTCTGCTGCTGATATTTTTAATCCAGTAGTTGAAAATCACAAAGAAATTTGCGAAAGGAAAATTCCAGGCATATGTTTCCTGATGAACAGATATTCCGAGAGGATCATGATCAATTATCGGTTCACCGTTAAGAAATACTATATTTGTATCAGTGTAGTCCATCAAAAAGTCTTGATGAGAAATTGCTGTTGGACTAAAAAATCTTGAATCGAAAAGAGAAGATCTTTCTTTTACTTTACTTCCTGCAGAATTTGTAAACTCAAATCCACCACCTCTAGCTGATACCGATGCAGCATCAACCGCTCCGGTTGTAACAAATGGACCACCTACACCACGAATGAAACCTCCAACATAAAGTCCGCCATCAAATAGATGTTCTATCCCACTTCCAAGCGGATACTGACAGCTTGGTTGTTCAGGCCACAACACAAAACCATTTCCGTAAGTACCAAAATTTGTTACTGTAATTCCAATGTTGCCAATGTTGGTGTACTTGCTGTTATCATCATCAAGAATTTTGGGAAATGTTCTGTCCTCATAACCTTGACTGTAGGCGAAAGCACATAGAAGCAGGGATAGATATAATATCCGATAAAAAAATTTCATTAAATAAAATAGTAGAAAAAGTCTTTTTAATTATCCGAGTGGTTTATAAACACAGTTGTAAAATACAAATAAAAAAGATGTAAATAAATAAAGGGAATATTAAGAAAATTATTCCGACTCGGAATGAGATTTATTTTAATAGTATCATTTTTTTAACTGCGGACTGACCATTAAAATCCAAGCTGTAAAAGTAAATTCCACTTGCATAATTATTGTTGTTAAAAAATTCATAATATGATCCTGGATTTTGTATTTCGTTAACAAGAGTTTCTATTGTCATTCCTTTTATATCGTAAACGACTAATCCAACTTTTCCTTCAGTTGGTATTACATAACAGATTTTAGTAGCTGGATTAAATGGATTAGGATAATTCTGATATAGAATAAAATTGTTTGGGTTGAATTCTTCTGATATTACATCACTTGAATTATCAGGAAAGAAATTCATAAGCATTTTGTCAATTGATGCACGCCATAGACCCCAGCTATGACCTTCGGGTC
>CAZLJI010000066.1:0-9456 GCA_964559565.1 uncultured Ignavibacteriaceae bacterium
ACTACAGTGGAAGAATCATTCAGAGGAGATTTTGAAGGTATCGGAATAGAATTTCAGATTGTTGATGACACACTTACCGTCGTCTCTCCAATCACCGGAGGACCGAGCGAGGCGCTTGGTATTTTACCGGGTGATAGGATAGTTAAAATTGATGGTAAAGATTGTATTGGAATAACAAACGATCAGGTTAGAGATAAGCTCAAAGGTAAAGCTGGCTCAAAAGTGAAAGTTGCTGTCAATAGAACTGGTGTTAAAGAGTTAATTGAGTTTGAAATAACAAGAGATAAAATCCCACTTTATTCAATCGATGTCAGTTTGATGCTAAAAGATAATACTGGTTACGTTAGTGTTTCCCGGTTTTCAGAAACTACGCTTGATGAATTAAGTAAAGCTCTAGATGATTTAAAAAAGCAGGGAATGACAAAGCTGATTTTAGATTTGAGAGGGAATCCTGGAGGTTATTTAAGCCAGGCTGTTGAAATGGCTGATTTGTTTATTGATGGTAAAAAGAAAATTGTTTATACTGAAGGAAGAAGAGAAGATGCTAATGAAGAATATTTTTCTTCAAAAACAACTCCATTTGAACAAGTTCCTCTGATAGTTTTAATCAACCATGGTTCAGCTAGTGCAAGTGAAATCGTATCAGGTGCAATTCAGGATTGGGACAGAGGCTTGATTATTGGTGAAACTTCTTTTGGTAAAGGGCTTGTTCAAAGACAATTTACTCTTTCCGATAACTCGGCCGTTCGCCTCACAATTTCCAAATATTTTACTCCTTCAGGGAGATCAATTCAAAGAGATTATAAGGATAAAAAGAAGTACGAAGAGTATTACGCAAATATGGAAGATACAAGTCTTAGCGATGGAAATAACATTGAGCACGATGCAGAACAGGATACTTCAAAACCTGTATTTAAAACAAATAAAGGTAGAACTGTTTATGGCGGAGGTGGTATTACTCCCGATTATATTCTTAAGAATGAAAGAATTACTGATTACACAAGTAATCTTCTAAGGAAAAATGTTTTCTATCAATACATACTAAACTATGTTGAGAAGAATGGGAAAGTTATAAGTTCAACGTATGGAACAGATTTATCAAAGTTTGCAAGTGAATTTGCATTTTCAAAAGGTGAACTCGATAATTTTATTTCATTTGCAGCATCAAAGGAAGTCGAATTTAATAGAGAAGATTATGATATTGATAAGGATTACATCGTAACCAGACTTAAAGCTCAGTTAGCACGAAATTACTGGAAGAATGAAGGATGGTATTCAGTAATGTTAACAACAGATAATCAAATTGAAAAGGCGATGAGCTTATTTGATGAAGCAAAACAAATAGCTGACCTTAAGTGAAATACTTACTTTTTGTTCTGATAGTACTGTATTTGTTTGGATATGGATACACTCAGGTAGATCAGAATAAAAACTCAGAGATGTCCAGATCACAGTCTGAAAAATTGATAGTTGGAGAAGACTTAACTTATGTTGCAAAATACGCATTCTTGAATTTAGGAGAAGTTCGGTTTAAAGTTCTGGAAAAAACGAAAATAAATAACAAGCCTGTTTATAAAACCATTGCATACATTGATTCATATCCGGATCTTCCTTTTGTTAGCCTTCATCAAATTTATGTAAGCTACATTGACTCAACATTATTTCCATTAAAGTTCTTTGCAGAGATTTTTGGGGATGATACAGTTTTTGTTGAATATAATTTTCGTGAGCATTCCAGAATTGATATGAAAAAAGGTAAATATCACGGTTCCAGACTTTGGCTTGATTCGACAACTTACATAAAACATAGAATGCAAGACGGACTTTCCTTGCTATATTTTGCAAGAATGAATTTTGGTGAGCAAAGATCTGTCACCGTGCCATGCTTTGTAAATGAAAAAGAAGAGAAAACTATAATTAATTATTTTAATGAAAGTGAATCGGTTTCTATCGATGCAGTCGATTATGAAATTGATTGTTTAAAGCTTGATGGTAAGACTGAGTTTGTAAGTGTTTATGGACTTACCGGTGATTTTGAAGGGTGGTTTAGTAATGATTCTTTCTCAGTGCCGATTACCGCAAAAATGAATGTTATTATTGGCAGCATCAGTCTGGAATTAATAAAATGGAATGAAAAGATATGGAATCCTCCCTTATACAAAAACTAAATGATGAAGTAAAAATATTTCCTTATAAGGGATACTATCCCAGATTAGGTGAGAATGTATTTCTTGCTTCGGGAGTGAAGATAATTGGTAATGTTGAGATTGGGAAAAATTCCAATGTCTGGTATAATTCTGTAATAAGAGGCGATGTTCATTACATAAAAATAGAAGAGAGCACAAATATTCAGGATTGCTCGATGCTGCACGTAACAAATGGCAAATTTCCTCTTAACATTGGAAATAAAGTTACTATAGGACATTCAGTTTCACTACACGGGTGTACAATTCAAGATTTATGTTTGATTGGAATAGGAGCAATCGTGCTCGATGGAGTTATTGCAGAATCGAACTCAATGGTTGCCGCCGGAGCGTTGGTAAAGCAGCATTTTGTAGTTCCATCGGGAAAGTTAGTCGCCGGTGTACCAGCAAAAGTAATTCGTGATTTAACAGTGGATGAGATAAAAGATATTGAAGCTGGTGCTCATCGTTATGTTGAATACTCCCGGATTACATTAGAATCATTAAAAAAATATTCAAAAAAAAAAAAAACAGATTATCTTGGTTAAGAATTTACAAGTCTATTCACAACATTCATCGATAAGTAAAAGAGCAGTACACACTTTAATATCTTCTTTGAAGAAAGAATTTAATTTATCTATATCATTTCTATCAATTAGCTTTATCAGTTCATCAGAACTGCATGATATCAACAGAGAGTATTTGAATCACGATTACGAAACTGATATAATTACATTCGATTATTCAAAAAAACCACAAGACATTGATGGTGAAATATTAATCTCGTTTGAAGATGCCAGGCGAAATGCTAAAAAATTCAACGTGACATATGGAAAAGAACTTAATCGTTTGGTCATACACGGTATGCTTCATTTATTGAATTTTGACGATAATAACAAAGAAAATAAAAAAATTATGAAACG
Source organism: uncultured Ignavibacteriaceae bacterium (assembly GCA_964559565.1). GTDB lineage: Bacteria > Bacteroidota > Ignavibacteria > Ignavibacteriales > Ignavibacteriaceae > IGN2. The sequence goes on from CAZLJI010000066.1 coordinate 3,107, forward strand.
GATGGAAAATAAGTTGATATTGAGTTATAATTTTACTTTATTAGCAAGTAAGTAATGGAAGGTCTATGGTTAATGGGAATTTGGTCACTAGTTCTTTTATAAACCATTGATAATGCAATTACAAATTGATACCTCACGAACATAAATTATTTCCGAAACTTTCTTCAAAAATATCCGTCATATTCATGACATTCGTTATTATAAAACGCAATTATTCGAATCAAGTTGGGTAGTTAATGAATATTGAACAGGTGACAGAGGGTTATATCATTTATCTTCGAAACATTCGGCGTTATTCGCCAAACACAATAAAATCTTATAAGACAGATTTATCAGAATTTTCAGCTTATTGTAGTGAACATAATAAGATGGAGGTGAGTTTAATAAATGAACGTTTTATAAAATCATACTTGATGCATTTAAGTGAAAGAGACTTAGAAAAAATTTCAATTGTTAGAAAATTATCTTCACTCAGAGGATTATTCAGATTTGCCTTTAAAGAAGATTTAATAGTAAATAACCCGACATCGCAAGTAAATAATCCGAGAACATCAAAGAAGCTTCCTGAAATTGCTTCAGCTGAAAACATCTTAAAGACATTTGAACTCGCAGAAGAAGCAGATGGTAACCCACTTTTAATTAAAGTTATTTTCGAATTACTTTATGGCTGTTCACTTCGTGTTTCTGAAGTATGTAATCTTAAAGCAGGAGATGTTGATTTAGATAAAGGATTATTACGAGTACTTGGTAAAGGATCAAAGACCAGAATCGTACCGATTGGTGAACTGTCAAAAATAAATTTAGCAGAATACCTGAATTCTTTTCCGGTAAAGAATTATTCTGAAACTTTCTTGAGAAGTAAAACCGGCAAAAAACTTTATGAGAAATATGTATACAGGATAGTCAATAAATATTTAAGTAAAGTTACCGATATCAGAAAGAAAAGCCCGCACATTCTACGTCACAGTTCAGCTACACATATGCTTGATAAAGGAGCAGATCTAAGAGCAGTGCAGGAAATGCTGGGTCATGCTGACATATCAACAACTCAAATTTATACTCACGTGAGCATTGAAAGGCTCAAGCAATCATATAAAAAATCTCATCCAAAATCCTAGGAGTAATTTATGAACATTATAATAACCGCTCGTAAGTTTAAGGCAAGAGAAACTTTAAAAGATCATATTAAGGATGAAGTAAAATCTTTGCTAAAATTTAATGATAGTATTATCAGTGCAGATGTTATACTTAGTTTTATGAATAGCCACGATAGCGTGAAAAAAGCAGAAATTACGTTGAGAATTCCAGGACAAACTCTTATAGCAGCTGAGGAATCAGACGAATTTACTAAATCGGTAAGTGCGGCGGTCGCAAAATTGTTACGACAATTGAAAACACTTAAGTCTAAAAGAAAAAGCAGGGCTAAATGACAATAGTAACTGACAAGGCTATCTCTAGAAAAGAATCTATTTCCGTAGACTTTTTTTATAACAACGCAAAAAAAATTGGGAAACTGGATTTACTATCTGAAAATCCAGATCTGGAAAGAAAGATTAGCGACCAGAACTTACATAGACCTGGTTTAGCTTTAGCGGGTTTTGTGGATTTGTTTTCGTATAGTCGTGTCCAGATCTTCGGAAATACTGAAGTTAGATATCTTAAAAAGCTCTCCTCAGATGAACAAGAAAAGGCTATAAGAACGATATTTCAGTTCAATGTTCCATGCATCATTTTAACAAATAGTAACAAAGCATTACCAGTTTTGTTAAAGCTTGCAAAAGAAAAGGCAGTGCCAGTATTCGGTTCACCTTACACAACAACAAAATTAGTGTATCTTCTTAGCGATTTTCTCGATGATCAGTTCTCACAGCGAATAACTATTCACGGATCTTTCGTAGATGTTTATGGTGTAGGAATTTGCTTTGTCGGTAAATCTGGCGTTGGTAAAAGTGAAGTTGCTCTCGATCTTATTGAAAGGGGGCACAGACTTGTCGCCGACGACGTCATTATTTTAACGAAAAAAGGCGAAGGAATACTAATTGGTTCAGGAACAGAACTAGCCAAGCATTATATGGAAATCAGAGGTCTTGGCATTATTGATGTTGAAAGAATTTTCGGAATACGAGCAATTCGATATCAGAAAAGATTGGAAATTTTGGTTGAATTGGAAGTTTGGGATGAAAAAGCACATTATACAAGAACCGGTCTTGAAGAAAAAACTATGACAATTTCGGAAACGGAAATTCCATACATCAAATTGCCGATTCTACCGGGAAAAAATATTACCGTTATTTCGGAAGTTATTGCACTAAATTATCTTCTGAAACACTATGGATATAATGCTGCTGAATTGTTCCAAAAGCGTCTTTCTGAGCGAATTTCTGATAAAAATTCTAAAACTCAAAGAGCAACCGACTATTTTGAACATGATTTCGAATAGTTGTCAGGGAAGCTTGTTTCAATAACACTAAATAAGTATTTTTGCGCGTCGTTATATGAAAAAATTATTCTACTTCTCAAAAACTAACCTAAAATATATTGAAATTAAACATTTCAAGTTGAAACTATTTACAGTACTTTTAGCAACTTCGGTTTTTTTTGCAGCATTATTTGTTGGCTTCGACTATTTGATTGGGATAGGCTCCAATCCTAGCGTTACTATCTCATCTCTAAAAAATGAGAATAATGCATTGAAGAAGGAGATTAAAAGAATCAAAGAATCTTACGACCAGCTTACTGCTGATGTTGAAAAAATTACAGCATTAAACTCAGAACTAAGAGTTTCTGCAAATCTTGAACCCATTTCCGATGAAGAAAAATTACTTGGTGTTGGCGGTAGTGATAGCTATCTCTCTTCAAATCTGAATATAAGGGATGTTGAAGTAAAAGATCTCCTTAATTCGGTTGATGAGCTGATCAGGCTAGTAGAATTTGAAAAAAATCAAACTTTAGAAATTACCGGCAAACTCAGTATGAATGAAAATCTGAAAAAGTGCATACCTGCAATCAAGCCAACAATCGGCGATTATTCGATTGAAGGATTTGGAATGAGAAAGCATCCAATTTTAGGTTTTAGAAGATTTCATCATGGAATTGATTTTAATTGTGATACCGGAACACTAGTTCGTTCTCCCGGCGATGGTAAAGTAGTAATTGTTGAAAGAAGAAGTGGTTTCGGATTGGTCGTAGAAATCGATCACGGTTTTGGATATAGAACTATTTATGCTCATCTATCAAAAGCTATGGTTAAACAGGGCGAAAAAATAAAAAGAGGGCAAACGATTGCTAAATCAGGTAATTCAGGACTCTCGACAGGGCCTCACTTACATTATGAAGTTCATCATGAAGGAATTTCACTTGATCCAACGGATTTTTTCTTTGATGACTTAACTTTTTTTGATTTAGATACTTCTACTACATCTCTAACGGAAAAATAAAATATGATCTGGACAGTTGAACTTGCTGCATATCTGGACGACGCGCCATGGCCTGCAACAAAAGAAGAACTAATAGAATATGCGGACAGAATCGGTGCTCCATATGAGGTTATGGAAAACCTTAAGGAACTCGAAGATAGTGATGAGCCGTATGAATCAATTGAAGATATTTGGCCAGATTATCCTTCTGATGAAGACTTCTTCTACAATGAAGACGAATTCTAATGCGTGCCAATAAGCGCCTGACTAATGAATTCAGAACTTGATAAAATCCCCGGACAGGAACGAGTAAAAAAAATCCTCAATAATTTCCTTCAATCTAAATCTATTCCACATGCCTTTCTATTCACAGGAATTGATGGAGTCGGAAAAGATAACACTGCGCTTCAATTTGCTAAGGCATTAGCAATAAAGAGAAGCACTAACGAATCTGGAAAGGTTGTTAGATTAATTGAACAACTTCAGGAACCCTTTATAAAACTAATTTTCCCTCTGCCACGTGGAAAGAATGAAACCGATACAAGTTCTCCAACTGAAAAGCTTACTCAGGATGAAATAGAATTAGTCAGAGAGCAAATTGATATGAAGGCTGCAAATCCATTTCATAAAATTTCAATTCCAAAAGCGAATTCAATTAAAATTAATAGCATCAGAGATATTAAGAAATTTCTTTCTATGGATTATGATGAAATTGATTATAGGTTTGTGATGATTTCGGATGCTCATTTGATGAATGAAGAATCACAAAATGCTCTGTTGAAAAGCCTTGAAGAACCACCTGAAAAAGTCATATTCATCCTTACAACACCGTATGTTTCAAAATTGAGATCTACTATAGTATCCCGTTGTTGGAAAATAAATTTTGATCCATTAAACGAGGAACAAATAATTAATATTTTAACCGAATACTTTGAGGTTGATAAAACTTCAGCTATTGAAGTAGCACCCTTTGCGATGGGATCTATTCAATATGCATTAATTCTAATTGATATGAATATTCATAATCTTAAAGAAAAAACTATTTCAATACTACGTTATTCCTTTGGCCGAAAATTTCACTCAGCATTCGATGAATTAAATTCAGTGATATCTGATCAGAATTCGATTAATTATCCTATACTAATTGGAATGATATTAACCTGGCTGAATGATATTCAAAAATTTAAACTTAATGTCAAAAAATATTTTTACAAAGATCATCTCGAAACACTGGAAAAATTTAACAATAAATTTCCAGATGTGGACTTAAGCAACATTACCACCAGACTTGATAAATTATCAAATTTACCTCGGAATAATATTAATCCATCCTTACTTTCTGCAAGCCTCATATTCGAACTTTCTTCATTAGTAATGGTTAAAAAATAATATTCATTTTACTTGATTTATTATCTGAATCTTTGAAATTAATTCTTTAATTTTATTTATATTTTTCACAAATAATTGGAGGGCACAATGAAAAAAGTAGTAATTACATCCGCAAAGAGAACTCCAATTGGGTCGTTTGGTGGTTCACTCGCTTCCTTAACTGCTGGACAACTTGGAAGCCTTGCAATCAAAGGGGTTCTCGAAGATTCAAAAATTTCACCTGAGTTAATTGATGAAGTCATTATGGGAAATGTTCTGACCTCAGGACTTGGCCAGGCACCAGCTCGACAAGCTGCACTGTTCGCTGGTTTACCGGAGAAGACAGAATGTATGACTATTAATAAAGTCTGTGGAAGTGGGCTTAAGTCTGTGATGCTAGCTGCTCAAGCAATTCAAACAGATAATGCAGAAGTTATAATTGCAGGTGGTCAAGAAAGTATGAGTAATACACCATATATTCTTGATAAAGCGAGGAATGGATATCGTTTAGGGAATGGTGAAGTTATTGATTCAATGGTTAAGGACGGTTTATGGGATGTTTACAATAATGTCCACATGGGAAATTGTGCTGAAGCTTGTGCTAAAGAATTTCAATTCACGAGAGAAGAACTTGACGAGTTCGCGATCAATTCCTATAAAAAAGCTATCGAAGCTCAAAAAGACGGAAGGTTTAAAAATGAAATAATCGAAGTGAAGGTTAAAGCTGGCAGGGAAGAGGTTATTGTAAGTACAGATGAAGAGCCTGGAAAAGTTAAGTTTGATAAAATTCCTACTCTCAAACCCGTATTTGATAAAAATGGTGTTGTAACTGCGGCTAATGCATCAAGTATAAATGATGGAGCTGCTGCTCTATTGATAATGAGCGAAGAAAAAGCAAAGGAATTAGGTTTGAAACCATTAGTAGAGATAGTTGCTCAATCTTCAGCTGCCAAGGCACCGATACAGTTTACCACAGCACCCGCTGATGCAATTAACAAAGTCTTGAAGAAAGCCCATTTAAAAATATCGGATATCGATCTATTTGAAATCAATGAAGCTTTTGCAGTTGTTTCGTTAGCCAATAATAAGTTACTCGGTCTTGACAATAGTAAGGTAAATGTAAATGGTGGTGCAGTAGCTTTGGGACATCCAATTGGAGCTAGCGGAGCACGAGTTCTTGTTACTCTCATTCACGAAATGAAGAAGAGAAATTCAACTTATGGGCTGGCGTCTCTTTGCATTGGTGGAGGTGAAGCAGCAGCGTTAATTGTAAAAAACATTAATTAGAACGGGGTCATAAAATGGAAATTAAAAAAGTTGCAGTGGTCGGTGGTGGTACGATGGGAAATGGAATTTGCCATGTATTCGCTCAAAATAATTTCAAAGTTTATCTGGTAGAGGTAAGTGAGGAGTTAGCTAACAAATCTTTAGATACAATTAGTAAGAACCTCGATCGACAAGTAAAGAAAGAAGTAATAAAAGAAGAAGACAAGCAGAACGCTCTCAAGAACATCAATAAAACTGTAGGACTGGAAAAAGTACCGAATGACATTGATTTAGTTATCG